>JAJTHO010000054.1 GCA_021297975.1 Alphaproteobacteria bacterium | reverse complement strand
GATGACATGCTTAAAGAACAACTTAATACAGTTCATCTGCAGAGAGCATACCATACTGGTCGTCATCTCGTTCTAAATCCGAGCGCGAGCAGAAATATAAATACTCTTGTGACGTCTTCACAGTTTGAATCTCTCAAAGAAATTTTGAAAGATGATTCTAAGCAAGTGTTCTTAGTACCCAACGAATGGCTGCATTCTGTAGTGGAAAAAATCAATTTAGTGGCACAGCAGCAGCAGGGTCACATTGAACACATTGATACCACGCTTGTTTACAGTCCAAAAAATCATATAAAAAGTGGCTTGCTAGTGGGCAATCATCTTAATTGGCAGGTTGTGAGTGGATCCTGTGCCTATAGCAAGGGAGAGATAACAGATTGTGTAATTGGCATTCTTAGATATAATAATCTCAGAAATAACAACAGTAAATTACGAAAAGAATTAGAAAAAACAAGTCTGAGCACAGTTATTCGTACCTACGCTGACATTGCAACTGAAAACCCTAATGTGGATCGTGACAGCAACTTAGGGCGAGATGAAAAGCTACAATCTTTAGGGCAACAAATTACGTATCGATTTTTAGAAGAGTTAACAATTGATAAGGGATTAGCTGCGAAATTGAAGCGTCAAGCGGTTGGTATCTTAAAGGGAGATATCCAGTATGATTTGGATGAGCTGTTGCATCTCTCGCATACACTTTTGATTAGGAAGGATTGCAGAGCAGATCATGCTGATCTTTTCGAATCGTTCAAATTTTATACTCAGAACCAATACATATCAGATCTTAGTATTTTTAAACAACGTGCTAAATACAGATTTCAAACAACTCTGCCGATAACACCAGAGCAGGCTTTAGCGTTGCTATTGCATCCAACAGTAGCCGGTGGAAAAAATAGAGCACCAATACAAACATACAATGCGCTATTTAGCATTGATCTTTTGAGAAAAAAAATCAAAACAGGGGATGCAGAGAGTAATAATAATAGCAATCAAGAAAGCCCTCTTGCATCGGTGCCCATGGTGCAATGTTACTCAAGCTATGAGGATAGATATCGTGATAACTTCTTATTTTATTTGATTGCTGAAGAATATGGCATAGTTGACGATATGAACGCTGATTTGATCCAGAAAGGAATATTGAAGAAAGATAAATGGGATCATAAATCTTGCACAGATTTGGAGCAATATGAGGCTCATGTTATGAATTTTTTAGACGAAAGGGGTCTGACAAGACCACAAGAATTATTTGTAGTGATTGCTTCAATGGAATCCTCTCCCCATCTGGCGCAAGCTATGGATGCCCTTACTGTAAAGAAATCAACGGGGCGTTAATCAAAGAACACGATTCGGACGTCTTCATAGAGGCATCATTGCAACAATGCTATACCCACACAAATTTTACAGTTGATAATTATTCGCAATTGGCTACTACTTTTTGCAGGAGCTAATTATGCAGCAAAAAATTACAACGGCACTGCTAACCGCGATGGTTGCAGTTTTGAGCATCAACACCGCCAATGCCGCGCCGGCAACATCGGTTGGTGATACAAAAGTCAACAGCATGGATGTGAAGAACGGCCAGCTTAAGCTGGAAAACTTCGGCGGTTATGGCGATGGCTTCTCAAGGGATGGAACGGGTTGGCGTAATAATACCGAGCTATCGTATGGCGTGAACGATTGGCTTAAAGTGGGCGCGTATTCGGTGTTAGATAAAAGAGTTGGCGGCAAAATGCGCTATGACAAAACCGAACTTGTGAGTGTTATCCGCACCAGCACACAGAACGAGGTGGGCGTTGATACAGGGTTTTATTTATCCTATGATATAAACCACTTAGCCCCCAATGATGCCGTTGGCGCGATTTTCCTCGTGCGGCATACCTTTGATTCCCTAAGTGTTCTCGGGAACTTTGGTTTAAAAAGAGAAGTTGGTGCGCGGTCATCCGATAATCTTGCCGGCTCGTTTGATTTTGGTGTGTATCAAAAAGTTGAATCCATGAACCTGCGCGTGGGCGCGGAATATTTCTCGGACATCAGCTCGCTGGAAAATCCAGGGAAATATGATAGCCAGAATCACCGCGCGGGCCCGGCTGTGAAATGGAAAATTCCGGGAACGCCGGTGGGGGTTGAGCTAGGTTGGTTGGTCGGCCTGAGCGATTCTGCGCCGGATAACGTGATTAAGTATCAATTGGATTATACTTTCTAACATATTCTTTTCGGCTTATAGCTTGGTTGCAAGACAAAAAAGTGTCATCCCGACCAAAGCCGCGTTTGCGGCTGCGTGGAGGGATCTCCTTTAGGATGCAAGGAGATATCTCGACTGCGCAAGGCTTTGCCTTGCTACGCTCGATATGACGCATTTATTTTTGTCCTCTATAGAGGGTTAAAGGCCGCAGGATGATTTTTTCAGCAGAGCTATACGCCGCGGCGCAGCGTTTACTGGCGGCGTTTGATGCACGCGGTTTAACGCTGGCAACAGCGGAATCGTGCACAGGCGGCTTGCTGGGCGGCTTGCTGACTAGTGTGCCGGGGTCATCATCAGTGTATCTCGGCGGCGCGGTGTGTTACGCGAACAGTGAAAAAATCCGCTTAGGCGTTGCGCCGTACTTGATTGAACAGCACGGCGCGGTGAGTGCGGATGTTGCAGAGGCTTTAGCGTTGAGTGTTGCAAAAGCAACCGGCGCGGCATTCGGCATCGGCATCACCGGTATTGCGGGCCCCGGCGGCGGCAGCGCTGAAAAACCCGTTGGGCTTGTGTATAGTGCGGTAAGCGGTAAACCGGCACAGCGTTATATTTTTTCAGGCACGCGAGACGATGTGCGCATGGCGGCTGTTGCGGCGGCGATAAAACAGCTACTTGATAGCATCGTTGTATAAAAGCTCTTTTCAAGAGGGGAGAAAAAGGGCTACAGCCCATAAAAAGGAGAGCACAGTACATGAACAGAGTAGCACTTTTTTTGCGCCACTTCCGCGACATGTATCGTTATTATACCCGTTGGCTGCCGAGTGTTCGCCAGGATACCGATGTTTTTGAAAAAGGGTATCGCATCGTTCCTGACATGCTTTCTGTCGAAGAGTGTAGCCGTATTCGCCATGATTTTGACCGGGCGCTGCACATTGAGCTGCCCGATGATACAAAAACGGGAACGTATATTGTGGCGCGGCGCGAGGCGGGCGATCAGTATGACAAGCATGTGTTTCATCTGATGAATTATCAAAGCATTGCGCCGTGGATTGTTGAGCGTCTGGCCGCACCGATTCAAGAATTGTTTAAAGCCGAGGTGGGGCATGATTTTCGGGTGAACAGCTATTCGATTCAGGTTGATTGGCCGGACACACAGACAAAGCGCGGTTATCACAACGATAGTTTTCTGGTGAACTATAAAGCGTTTATCTATTTGAACGATGTTTTAGATGTTGATGCAGATGGCCCCTACACGGTTATACCGCGTTCGCATAAAGATATTGGCCGAAAAGTTTTTAACCTCATGGTGAATTTTTTCCGTTCTTGGGTGCCGCTGGATAATATGGATTTTCTTTATCCCGATACAAAAAAGCACGCTATTTTGGGCAAAGCGGGAACAGGAATTTTATCGTGTCAGGCCTTAGCGCATAAAGGTTGGCACAACCACACCACCAATAAACGCTATGTGTTGATATTATATCTTGTTCCGGCGACAACACCGCAAAAAGAATGGAAGCTGGGCAAAGAATTTAAACTGCAACACACCATCACAGCAGATGACGCAGCGCGGAAAGCAGCATAATGGATAGTTTATTAAACAAGCGGGTATGGGTTGCGGGGCATCGCGGCCTTGTGGGAAAGGCGCTTTGCCGGCGTTTGGAGCGTGAGAACTGCACGATACTCACCACCACACGGCATGAACTAAATCTCTTGAATCAACACGATGTCGAGGCGTGGCTGCTTCATGAAAAGCCCGATGCCGTGTTTATTGCGGCGGCAAAGGTGGGCGGGATTTGGGCGAACAACACAAAGCCTGCGGAATTTTTGTATGAAAACATGATGATTGCTGGAAACATCATTCATGCGGCGCATCTGGCGAAAGTATCGAAGCTGATGTTCTTAGGCTCAACCTGCGTCTATCCGAAAATGGCGGCGCAGCCAATTACTGAAACGGCTCTGCTGACCGGCGCTTTAGAGCCAACCAATGAATGGTATGCGATTGCAAAAATTGCCGGGATAAAAATGTGTCAGGCGTATCGCCGCCAATACGGCGATGATTTCATTAGTGTCATGCCAACAAACCTCTACGGCACGCATGATAATTTCGATCTGGAAAGCAGCCACGTTATTCCGGCGTTGATGCGCAAAGCCCACGAGGCGAAAATGTCCGGCGCGAAGGCGATGACGGTGTGGGGTAGCGGCAAACCGCTCCGCGAATTCCTGCATGTCGATGATTTGGCGGATGCGTGCGTGTTTGTGTTTCAGCGCTACAGCGGCGAAGAGATTGTTAACATCGGCACGGGGCAGGACGTCTCGATTGGTGACCTAGCCACCATGATTGCGCGGGATGTGGTGGGCTATACCGGCGCGCTGGACTTTGACAGCAGCAAGCCAGACGGCACGCCGCGAAAAGTTTCCGATGTCTCGCGCTTGAAGGCGCTGGGGTGGAAGCCGTCGATAGATTTATTAACTGGCTTGCGCGCAACGTATGCTTGGTTTCAGGAGAATTATGATACAGCCCGCGCCGTCGCTTAGTGTGGCATCCGTTGAGCACCATGATCCCGCCATTAGCATCATTACGGTTGCTTACAATGACCTTGAAAACCTGCGCGGTACGCTGGCGAATTTGTTTGCCTTGCCGCATGGGAGTAACCTTGAATTTATTGTGATTGATGGCGGATCGAAAGACGGCACACGCGAGTATTTGCAAGGGCTTTCAGAGCCGCGCCTGCGCTGGATTTCCGAGCCGGACAAGGGCTTATACGATGCAATGAACAAGGGGATTGAGCGGGCGGAAAAGCCGTGGCTTTGGTTTATTAACGCGGGCGATACGGTGGATGCGGCGCTGCTGCGCCCGGCGCTGACGGATGGCGAGCAGGCGATGATTTTTGTGCCCGTTCTCGATAACGGCAAGCCTGTCCGTAAACGTGTGCCGCAATGGCAGATTCCTTATTGTCATCAGGGAACGCTGTTCCGCCGCGATGCATCGATTCGATACGACACGCGCCTTAAAATCGGCGGTGATTATAAATATATGCTGCAATATCTTCGGACATATAAACTTCATCCGCGCAATGTGCCGATTCAGCGTATTAATGGCGCCGTTGTTGCGGAATTAAATGGCATTAGCAGGCAAAATCGCGTAGCACGCGACATAGAGGCTTGTCGAATTTCACTGGAGCATTTTGGAGTATGCAGCAACGTTCTGTTTTTCGCCGCGCTTATGATTTACCAGTATTCGAGACGCTGGCTGAACCGAAAACGCACAGCATAAGCGTGCTGATGTCCACCTATGCGGCGGACGATGCGGAACATTTGTTACTCGCCGGGCGCAGCATGATCGAGCAAACATTATTGCCGGATGAAATTGTTCTGGTTTGCGACGGTGTATTGACAGAAGACTTGCTTGCCGCCTTGAAAACATTAGAAATTGAAGCGCGTGCAAAGGGTATCGTTTGGAAACAAGTTGATTTGCCGGAAAATCGCGGACTAGCGCGGGCGCTTAACGCAGGTATAGCAGAGCTTACCTCTGATTGGGTGGCGCGCATGGACGCCGACGATTATGCGCTGCCCCAACGACTTGAAAAGCAAGTGAATTATCTTAAAAATAACCCCGATACTGAGGTGCTGTTCACCGCGCAGGCAGAATTTTACACCAGCCACGAAACGGTGGATGCGCTTAAAGTTGTGCCAACAGAGCACGATGATATCGTTAGCTTGCTCCGGTGGCGGAACATCATCTCGCATCCAACGGTGGTATACTCGCGCAAACGTTTGTTTGAGGCGGGCGGCTACCGCGCTGTGCCGTATTTAGAAGACTATGATTTATATATGCGGATGCTGGAAAAGGGCGCAACGTTTGGCGCTCTGGAAGAGCCGATGGTGCATGTGCGTGTGAGCCCGCAGCAAGTTCGGCGGCGCGGCGGATTGCGGTATGCGTTTGTTGAGGTGGGGTTTCGGTTTAACCTGATGCGCAAAGGAATGTTGAAGTTCCATCAATGGCTTATCAGTACGCCGCTGTATTTTTGTTTTCGCATAGCGCCGCCCTTCTTGAAATGGAAACTGTACCGCGCGGTACGGAAAAACCCGCAGGCGGTATAAATTTTGCACGGCTCAACATCATTTTTAAAGGATGGACGGGCGTGGTTGCTGTTGCTCAGCAGTTGTGTTTTTCTATTTCTGTTATTCTTTCAAAATATTGATTTAGTGACATTTCCAGGTTCGGAATCGAGTATAAAATTTTATCATATCTTTGGTATATTTACGCTGCTCTTTTATCCCGTGAGCACAGCGGGGCAGCGTTTTCCTTTTTTACCAACAGTTTTTTTTGTGGCGGCAACAGTGGTTGCGGCGATTGGAATACAACGTTTTGGTTTTAATGGCCGCGTTGTAACATTATTTTACAGCTTGATTTTTTTCTTTTATTTTTTTGCGGCGGCGCAACGTTTATCTTACGAGACGGTTTTGCGTTTTTTGAAGACAACTACGCTGCTGCTCTATGTTGCAATATTTTTCAAAGTTTTAATATATTGGGATATTATCAGCCAGGGATACGGCGCGCAGGTCTTTAGTGCCTATTTTTTCTTTCCTGGGGGCCCGAATATTGAAGTGACCTGGATGGCGCTTTTCCTGATGTTTTTTTTGCGTGAGAAATGGTGGCTGTTCTGGTTTCTTGCACTCTATGTCATGGGTTTTGCGCTGATTTATGAAAGCCGTGTTGGCCAGCTTGCAACTGTTATCATGGCGGGGTTTTATATCGCGCAGCGCTGTCATCCGCGGTTGATGTATGGCGCTGCGCTGCTGCTTTTTGGGGCGCTGGTTACTGCAATAATCATGATTGATTACGATGCGCTGCTCGCGGTTATCCAGGAAAATGCCGTGGGGCGTTTTGCCGAAGTGGGTGATGAGAACGACGGCTTTGGGAAACGGGTGATGATGTGGGGCTTGGCAGCGCCATTAATACAGCAAGAGTGGCTGCTCGGCTATGGTGTGGGCAATATTATGAAGCTGTTGCAGAGCGGTGCGGAGCATAACATCATTGAGAATAATCTGCATAATATTTATGTCCAGTTTATCGCTGATTTAGGTATCGGTGTATTGCTGCTCTTTATGGCGTTGATATTCCAGGTTTTACATCGCTATTTTAGTAGCCGAGATAAGGCGCCGGAACTGGCTTTGCTATTGGTTGGCTATGCGCTGACAGGTTTTGTGCAATTTACTGGTTTTGAAGTGTTGTTCTGGGCTATTGCCGGATTATACTATGGCTTTTATATACAGATGAAACAGGTTGATACGAATGGCTAATGCACCGATGAATTTTTTGTTTGAAGAGTTTTTAAGGAACGCAAAACTGATGCTGTATGTCTTTACAGCGCTGAGCCTAATCGTTATCCTTGATTATACACGCAAACCTAATTTGTATTCATTCACGCTGACCATCAAGGAATTGAATTATGTCAGTCAGAGCGGCGCATCTCTTGAAGGAGGAGCATCGTCGCTACTGCAAAGTTTTGCCGGGGTAAGCGAAAAAACGGAAAACCTCGATAATATTCGTAATTACATGTCATCAAAATTTGTGGCCGAGCGTTTGTTAAATGACCCTGACCCAGAGCTTAAAAAATTCATGGCTGGGTTTAAAAATGTTGAGCCGGGCTTTTTTGGCCGAATTATGCGCACGGTGCTTAACATTAAACCTGCGCCGCAGGATTCCGCGCAGCTTGTTGCGAATTATCTGAAGGGCGCACTTAAATTTGAAGTGAAAAACGGTTTACTCACGGTGCAGCTGGCGAATATAGACCGCGATATAGGCTATATTCTTTTTAGCAAAGCGCTGTATTACGCTGATTTGGTGCATTATGAAAATTCACGGCAGCTGATGGATTACGCACAGGATGAAATGAATAGCATCTTGGCGCGGACACAAGATATTAACGTGCGTCGTTTTCTTGTCGCGCAGATATACAATAAGGTTGTATCAAGCGTTTCGCTAAAACCGGAGCCGCCGTATTTTTATTCGATTGTCTATCCCATTGCGCACCAGCCGCTGAAAACGACAAAGGGTTTTATTATCAACCAGGCTATAGTGCTGTTTTTAGTCGTGGGCGGCTTTGGATTTTACATCCTTTTTGTAAAGCCGTATCTTGCAGAGAAAAACAGGCCAGCGGATGCGGCGGAGATTGCGCCGATTCGCCCGCGCCTTTCAGCGTAAAGCTATTCGGCTAGCTGCCCCAGCCTTGCGCCGCGCAATAATCCAAAAACGCCTGCGCCTGGATTTTGGCATCGGCCTGTTGAACCGCGCCGTTGCGACTGGATAAGGCAACGGCTTTGCGCTGCTCGGCGGTGAGATTTATCATGGTCTGTATGCCCGCAGAAAAGTCTGCACTGTCAAAGGCTTTGGCGAGATAGCCATTATCCATGTGGCGCACTAAATCCGTTGTGCCGGAGGCATCAAACGAAACAACCGGTACGCCGCAGGCAAGCGCCTCTGCCGCGCTTTTGCAATACGCTTCATAGCGCGACGGCACGACTACAACATCGGCTGCGTTATAGGCAGCGGCAAGGGTTGTTTCTTCCTGCAGTTTGCCGAGGCCGTAAATCGGAAAAGAAAACTGTTCGCGCCAAGCAGGAGATGGCGCACCGCCCAAGAGCAGCAGCGCGATGTTATCATGCGACGGTAACGCCGCCAGCGCCGCCTTTAACAAATCCGCCCCCTTGTTTGCGTCTTGTTCAAATTCCAGCGCGGAAAAGGCGATGATTTTTTTGTCTAACGGCAAATTCCACAGCGCACGCATAACGCCTTGGTCGAGCGGCTTAAAAATAGTGGTATCAATCGCATTGCCAAACACATGCACCGGCATCCCGGCCTTGCCCCACATGCTTTTTTTGGCAAGCCCGCCCATCCAATTGCTGAGCACAAAAACATGACGCGGCGCGGGGGATTTTTGCGCGGCGATGCTTTTTTTCCATTTATGCAGCCAATAGGTTGCATCATAGCGAAAGCTGCTGTCCAGCAGCGGACAGGCGCCGCAAGCTGTTATGAATTTCGTACACGCCCCCGGCACATGACAGCCGCCGGTAAACCACCAGCTATCCCGCGCAAAGATAATCGTTGGCCACGGCATTTTGGGGAGTAACCAGAACGGAAAAAAACCCCGGTTAATCCAATGCAGCACAACAACATCGGGTTTTGCGTCGCTGATTTTTTTGAGCACCTGTTTCGGCAGGATACCCGAACTAAAGTTAGGATTGAGCTTGCGGCGAAGGCGGGAGGGGTTGTTGAGTAAGAATGGCAACTGGTCAAGCGCATGTCGGGCAGTGCTCAGGTAACTTGATTGTTTTCCCAACGTGCTGGAAATCTGAGGCTCGCGGCGTTGTTGCCGCCCGACAATCATTGTGGACGCCGCACCGATATTCAGCAAACCATGGTGCAAATTATACGCACCCTTTGCCGCACCGCCTAACGTATCACTTTCACTAACATGGACAATCCGCATTTCACTCGCCTTTTTACGTTGTGTATGCTGTATTGCGCGGATGGCAAGGAAATTTGTGGGGTAAATACAGCATGGCAAAAGTTGCGTTGATAACGGGTGTCACCGGACAAGATGGGGCGTATTTAGCGGAAAATCTGCTTGAAAAAGGCTATATTGTTCATGGTATTAAGCGCCGGTCGTCATCTTTTAATACCGACAGAATTGACCATCTTTATGAAGATGCACACAACGAGCACGCCCGTTTTTTCCTGCATTATGGTGATTTAACGGATGCAACGAACCTGATTCGCCTTATTCAGGAAATTCAGCCCGATGAGATTTATAACCTTGGCGCGCAAAGCCATGTTCAGGTGAGCTTTGAGCTGCCCGAATACACCGCAGATACCAACGCCGTGGGCCCCCTGCGGCTTTTAGAGGCAATCCGCATCCTGAAAATGGAACAGCGGGTGCGGATTTATCAAGCCTCAACGTCCGAGCTGTACGGCAAAGTGCAGGCCATTCCGCAAAATGAAACCACGCCGTTTTATCCGCGCAGCCCGTATGGCGTTGCAAAGCTGTATGCTTTTTGGATTACGGTGAATTACCGTGAAGCGTATGGGATGCATGCCTCGAATGGTATTTTGTTTAACCACGAAAGCCCGATTCGCGGCGAGACATTTGTCACCCGCAAAATCACCCGCGCCGCCGCCGCCATTTGCAACGGCGCACAGGAAAAATTGTATCTCGGCAATCTTTCAGCTCAGCGTGATTGGGGACATGCCAAAGATTATGTTGAGGGCATGTGGCGGATTGTTCAGCAGGACACGCCGGATGATTATGTGCTGGCAACGGGGCAAACACAAACGGTGCGCACCTTTGCTGAAAAAGCCTTTGGGCATGTCGGCATTGATATTGCGTGGCAGGGTGAGGGCAGCGATGAAAAGGGCGTGGATAAGAAAACAGGCCGCGTGCTGATTGAAATTGATCCGCGTTATTTCCGCCCGACAGAGGTTGATTTGCTGATTGGTGATGCCACCAAGGCGCGGACAAAACTCGGCTGGACGCCGCAGTTTTCCTTTGATGCGCTGGTGAAAGATATGGTGGACGCGGAGATGCGGAAATTCAAAGGACATGCGGCGATTAAGGCGGCTTAAAGAGAGTTTAAGAGCGCCGCCGCAACGCGGTTTGCGCCCAAGCCGTCCACAAGCGACAGCGCCTTGCTGCTCTGCGCGGCGCGTAAGGCGGCATTCGCGCTGTAACCCATAAAGGCAGCGCGGAGCGCCTGTTCGTTTATGTTTTCATGCCAACCAAGATACTGATGCGCGCCCGCTTCATGCACGTTCTGCCCTAGTTCCAATTGATTATCAGCAATCGCCAGCACCAGCGACGGCAGGCCTAAGCAGCAGCGTTCCCACGTTGTGGTTCCGGCGGCGGCAAGGGCAATGTCGGCAGTTTGCATCAGCGCCGCCATATGCGGGGTGTCGATATGCAGCGTGATAGCGGCAGGATTTGCCGCAGCAATCTTTTTAATCGCCGCAAGATGCACCGCCCCGCCGCCCATCACCACATCAAGATGCAGCCCCGGTAAACCGAGCAGCGCCGCAACGGCCTTACCCGTCACATTATCTGCATCACTGCCGCCAAAGGTTATCAGGGCGCGAGTTGCGGGGGCGTTATACTGCCGCTGTTGTGACGCGGCGCGGGTGGCGGCAAACTCAGGCCGCAGCAGGGCATAGGCCGCGCCGCAGAGAAACAAACAGCCCGGCGGGGTCAGGTTTTTATACCGCACCTCCGGCGCAGCATGCAGATTCTGATCCAGCAGCATATCCGCATCGTGCGGCCGATTGGCAAGATCATCAATAACCATAATCCGCCGGGCATAGGCGCGGGCGGGCGTTTCCCATGCCGCATCAAGAGTGTAGTGGTCAAGAATCAGCCAATCGGTATTCGGCGGAATTGCCGCGTGTAGCGGCGGAGCAACGGCAAAGCCCTCTCTAGCGACGCGTTCGCCCATCTGGCCGGGCAGGGTTGTGTCCATCAAAAAGGTCACATTGCAATCTGCCTCGCGCAGCAGCCGCGCGAGCGTTAAGCAGCGGTGCACATGCCCTGTGCCAATTGTTGAGCTGGCATCAACGCGAACGGCGATTTGCTTAGCTGGCACGCGCAAGCGGTGCGGGCGCATACTGCTGCGCCAGCAGGTTTATAAGCTCTAAATCTTCCGGCTCATCAATATCAAACCCGGCATACCACGGCAGGATAAAGGCCTGTGCGCCCGGCACATAAAATGTTTTTTGTGCTTCTAACACATCCCGCCGCGCCATGAAAATCGCGCCATTGGGGCAATAGGAATGGGGCAGGTCTTGGGAGCGTTGTTTTACCTTGTCTGGGTGTGCGAACTGAAAGGTGCCTGAATCATCACGCGTTAATGCCCACCAGGGATTAGCGCCGTGAAACGCGTGAACACTGATAAGGCTGGGCGCGTTTGTGTCCTCAAACTGTTTTACCGCTTGTTGGATATGCAGCGCGTTGCGCAGCGGTGAGGTGGCTTGCAGCAGGAGTATGGCATCATACTGTTCGCCGTAATAGGCCTCGCACCGCGTTAGTTCATAGAGCAAGACATCGACCAAGGGAGCGTGGCTGTCTGCATGTTGCTCGCGCAAGAACGGAACGGGAAGTCCGGCTTTTTCAGCGGCGGCGCGAATCTTCACGTCGTCGGTGCTGAGATGGATGCGGCCACACATGCCACTGTCTTGTGCGGCCTTAATTGTCCATTCAACAAGAGGTTTTCCAGCAATAAGTGCCAGATTTTTTCCCGGTATACGCTGTGAGCCGCCGCGTGCGGGGATAATTGCGAGGATATTCACCATACCGTCCAGCCGCCATCAACAACGATGTTATGCCCCACCACGCCGCTTGCGCCGGGGCGCAGCAAAAAACAGACCGGCTCGGCTAAATCCGCATCATCCAGCATCCGCCCTTGCGGGCAGAGCTTGGCGTAGCGCGCCTGAAACGCATCCGGCGTGCGGCCTTTAACCCCGCCGTATGAGACGCAGTTTACACGCACGCCTTTTGGCGCAAGCCGCACGGCTAAATCTTTGGTGAAGTGAATCTGTGCGGCCTTGGCGGTGTTGTAATGAATGCGGGAGGGTGTTTCCCCTTCTGCATACAGCCCGGTATTAACCGCCACGTTGCCATACATCGAGCTGATATTTGTAATGGTTTCAAGTCCGCCGCGTGCAAGTAACATCATCGACACAGCATACGGCGCAACAACAGCCATATGAAATTCCTTATGAAAATTCTCAGCGGGCATACTCAGGGAATCGCCGGATATGATATTTTCCAGATCACAGGCGGCATGAATGAAATGCGCCGGGTTTAGTTGCTGTGTGTCCAGCGCGGCGCGGATTGATTCGGCGGCATCAGGTGCGTGTAAATCGGCGCGGAGGGGGATATAACCTGCCTGCGGTGTTTCTTCATCCTTGCGGCTGATACCGGCGACGAGATAGCCTTCTTGTATCAGGGCTGTGGTTAATATTTTGCCAATGCGACCAGTCGCGCCAGAGAGGAGAACAACGGGGCTTGCGCTCATGCGGCGACTTTTACAGGTTGCGGCCATGTGCGCGGGTCTAGCGCGGCGGTATTGCCGGTTTCTGCAAAGGGTGTCCAGTCGCGTTTCGACGTGGCTGTGCTCCATTGCTGTTTCAAATCTTGCCATTCCTGAAGGTTGGTTAGGCCGATAACGGCGGCGGCTAAGGCCGATTGTGCCTTGATAAAATCAACACAGGCAGAGAGCGGCGATAGCTGGGCAGCCCCGCGCTTCTCAATATAACGGTCGAATATCTGTTGATGGGGGCGAAGTTGCGGCGGGAGGGCGGCGGCGTTTTCCAGAAGCAGCGTGCCTTGAAGAAAAATAGAGCGGGCGTGCACCTCAACCCCTTGCTGCACCATAGCGTGCAATGCGCCTGATGTTAATGCCCGTTGATCGAGAACGCTGCACGGGAGTTGCACCAACTTTATTGGATAGCGGCGCAGAAGGCGCAGCGCTGTTTCCGCATCATACACCGATACGCCGATTTTCTTTACCAAGCCGGATGTCTGGGCAAGCTCCAGCGCATGCCACAGTGCATCGCCATCCGCGCCGAGTAGCCCGGCAGTATCATGGAGTAACAGGCCATAAACCTGTGATACGCGTAAAGATTCGAGTGATTTTTCAAGTGTCGCGGCAACAGACATGCTGTTTATGCCGGCAGGAATTTTTGTAATGATTTTAAAAGTATGGTCAGGGGATAAAGTTGCACCCAGTATGCTTTCTGCGGTGCCATAAGCAGGTGCGGTATCAAGATATGCTACCGTTCCCTTTACGGCATTAAGCAGCGCCGCAACAGTATCTGGTGATACTTGTCCATGTGTGTTAGTTGCGCCATACGCTAGGCCGAACTGGGCTGTGCCGAGCGCCAATGCTGGCTTCATGCCAACAGTCCTTTTAACTCTGTAATAACATAGTCTTGCTGCGCATCTGTTAAGGTGTGAAACATGGGCAGGGAAAGGCAACGGCTATAGTACTCTTCGGCATGAGGGTATTGCCCTTTTTGAAAACCGAGCCGCTGGTAATACGGCTGAAGATGCACCGGCATGTAATGCACTTGCGTGTAAATACCCTTTTCTTTCAAGGTATCATAGGCGCGGCGGCGTGTTGCGGCGTTTTCAAAAAGTACCACAAAAAGATGCCAAGACGATTCGCCATCAGGATTGGCCTGTTGCAGCGTTAGCCCCGGTGTGCCGCTAAGCGCAGCTTGATAGCGGCGGGCAAGCGCACGGCGACGGGCGATATTTTCCGGTAGTGTTTGCAACTGGCTAAGCCCCAACGCGGCTTGAATATCGGTCAGGCGGTAATTCAGCCCTAAATCCTGCATCTCATAATACCAGCCGCCATCGGCTGTGTTTTCAAATTCGGCTGCTGTTTTGGTGATGCCGTGGGTGCGGAGGCTCGCTACTTTATGCGCCAGCGCGGGATTGCGCGTGGTTATCATGCCGCCTTCGCCAGTTGTGATAATTTTTACCGGG
Organism: Alphaproteobacteria bacterium; assembly: GCA_021297975.1. Taxonomy (GTDB): domain Bacteria; phylum Pseudomonadota; class Alphaproteobacteria; order JAJTHO01; family JAJTHO01; genus JAJTHO01. The sequence continues at coordinate 10,494 of JAJTHO010000054.1, read as the reverse complement.
TGAAAGCTGAACACGGCAGCATCGCTGTAGGGGCATGAACCAACCGGTGCGCCGTTATACTCTGCGCCGACCGCGTGGCTGGCATCTTCCACAACGGCAACACCATAACGTTGCGCGAGGGTGTGAATTTCCTTCATCGCCGCCGATTGCCCAGCAAAATGCACCGGGGTGATGATTTTCGGCAGGCATCCTGCGGCGTTGGCTTTTTCCAAGCGTGCGGCAAGGTCTTTGGGGCACATCAAAAACGTGGCGGCATCGGTATCAACAAAATCAACGTCCGCGCCCAAATAGCGCGCCGCGTTGGCGGTTGCGACAAACGTGTTGGGCACAGTCCATAGGGTGTCGCCTTTGCCTAGGCCGAGCGCCTGATACACGATATGCAGCGCAGCGGTTGCGCTGTTAACCGCGATTGCGTGCGCCGCGCCGTGGGCATCCGCAAAAGCCCTTTCAAAGGCGGGAATGGCGGGTCCTTGGGTGAGGTAATCTGATTCCAGTGTGCGCACAACGGCGGCAATGTCGGCGGCGGAAATAGCCTGACGACCATAGGGAATCGGCAGTATTACCGGCGGTGTTGAGAGCGGTTTGGCGGCAACAGACATTGCGGCTCCCCTTTATGCGGCGTTGCCAACTTTTTTATGGGCGTGTTGATTCGCTGCTGCGCCGCGATATTCTGGAATAGCAACGGATGCAACAGGTGTTCCCAGACCGCTGCGAATCTCATCAATAGTGAGGAAATGCGGATTGGTGCCGGATGCATATTCAAAGCCGTCTTGAACCAGCGTACCTTTTTCGCCCAGCACATTGGTTGAAAAATCAATATCCCAATCAAAGTAATTAATCGAGGGCTGAATCACATAATGGTCTTTAAATTCAAGTGATAAATACGAGCTTTCCGCCGGAACCATCACCTCATGCAGCTTCTCACCCGGACGAATACCCACGATGCGATGCGGCAGGCCGGGCGCCATGGCTTCGGCAAGATCGGTCACGCGAATAGACGGAATTTTCGGCACAAAAATTTCCCCGCCGTGCATCCGCTTGAATCCATTGAGAACAAGATCAACCCCGTCATCAAGGCTAATCCAGAAGCGGGTCATCCGGGTGTCGGTAATCGGAATATCTTTTGCGCCACCTGCAACGAGATTATTGAAAAACGGCACAACCGAGCCGCGTGAGCCAATCACATTGCCGTAACGCACCACGGAAAAACGCGTGCCGTTTGCGCCTGACATATTATTAGCGGCGGTAAACAGCTTATCAGAGGTAAGTTTCGTTGCCCCGTAAAGATTAATCGGGTTGGCGGCCTTATCGGTTGATAAGGCGACGACTTTTTCAATGCCGCAATCAATAGAAGCGCGGATAACGTTCATCGCGCCGTTGACATTGGTCATGATGCATTCGGTCGGATTATATTCCGCGGCGGGAACTTGTTTGATAGCAGCGGCGTGAATAACAATGTCTACGCCGCGCATTGCCATGCGCAACCGGCTTTCATCGCGCACATCACCAAGGAAAAAACGCAGCTCAGGATGTCCTTGAAATTCTTGCTGCATTTCAAATTGTTTGTATTCGTCGCGTGACAAAATAATCAGGCGGGCAGGTTTATATTCTTTTAAAATACGGCTGATAAAGCGGCGTCCAAAAGACCCGGTGCCGCCGGTTATCAAAATGCTTTTATTGTTGAACATACTTTTCTTTCCTTATCCTATACTTACTGCATCATTATTCACGGTACGCTATCAGCCAACTTTTAAATAGTTGCGTAAAAAGGGCAACCGAAACAAAAAATTCCACGGTGTATCAAGCCCGCGATAGCAAATAAGCAGCGATTCGCGTGCTGTGAACTTACGAAACTTACCGCGCTTGTGCATGCCCATGGCGTTAAAAATAACCAAGGTGTTGGCTTTGCCCACCATCGATTTTGGATTGTGGCCGATATCGGCCAACAAATCTTCGTCGATCTCTTCGATTCTTGAATTCGGCGCAGCGGCACGCTTAAGCGCTTGTTTTATCGAATCGTAGCACTCAAAACGCACGCGCTTCCAACTAAATTTATGCGTACCGGGACTATAAATAAAGGCCGCGTTATCCTCATCCGCATCAGCAAGATAGAGGAAGGCGCGCATGCTGTTAAATGGGACGTCATAATGCAACGTATCCGAGCGGTCGGGTGACTGCCCGAACAGCTGTTCTTCGCGGTCAGCATGAAAACGTTCGTAGATTAGGGTTGGTAAGATGCCAATTTTTCGCCGTGCGCCGAACTCTACAATTTTTCGCAAACGCGGATTTTTCACGATTAACGCATGAAGCAGCTCGTTTTGGCAGTGAAATATTTGCCCAACACTCTTATACGCGAATTGCGGCACGTTAGAGTACTGTTGATAGATAGGGTTAAGCTCTGTTTTCTCAAAATCAGCACGAATCTTTTTGAAATCTTCATCGGGCAAAAAATTTTCAATCGAAATGATGCCATCGCGTTCGAACATGCGCGTATCGTCGTCTGTTGCTTTATAGTTCCCTATTAATCCACGCAGTTTCCACGACAGGTGATACACTACCGTGCGCAGGGCATTGAAACCAAGGACGTTAATGCAGATATTATAATACGAGCGCGGCGGTGCGACAGCGATTTTTCGATGTACGAAACGTTTCAGGGCAATAGCCGTCATGCTGCGCTGTTCCTATACCGCAGCAATTTTCACAGCACGTGAACCATAGGTGCTGCACGAGAACATCAGTTTCCATTTTTCCTGTGCGGAAACACGCAGCGTATCCGGGTAATCCTTGCCATTTAGCAAAGCAGGTGGCGCATTATGTTTGTTGATGAATTCCTGTTGAATTTCACTCAAACCATACGCAGCCAGTTTGTGTTTATAACTTAGTGGGTTTTCGCGCACGTTATAGGTTTCATATTTTTCTGGAAGGTTTGCGTTTTTCAGCAATTTTTCGATGCTATCGCCGCCTTGTAGGAAGTTCTTTTTAAAGAATTCAAGTGTATAGCGGTTAAGGCTAAACATATCGAACAGCTCATTCGAATGGGTAACGATGAGCTGGCCGCCGGGTTTTAGAATGCGCTGCGTTTCTTGATAAAAGGTTTTTTCCTCATCGTTGTTAAGATAGGCGAGGACGTTGAAGCTTAGTACTGCGTCTTGCGAGGCAGTAGGAATGGCTTTCATGGCGTTCACATCCGCAAGCTGCGCGAGGCTGGTATCGCGTTTATTGGCTGTTAAATTCTCATGCGCCAAGCCAATCATCACATCGGAAATATCAATCCCGGTGATAACTGCGCCGCTTTTAAGGAATTGTTCAAAATGAACGGCATTGCCGCAGCCAAAGTCAAAAATTACGCTGCCTGGTTGATACAAGCTTTGCGGAATAAGCGCATCAATAACGCCGAGACGGTGGCCATGGTAATCGCCCACAAGCGCGCTGGTGTAGGCATCACCAACGTTTTCCCAATACTCAACGGAATCTTTTTCTTTTCCCAATTTCAGCATCGTTATGCACTCCTTATGTTTTTGCCTAGTACGCCGCCTGCTACCCCCGCAAGGGAAAAATCATTCATATTAGGCCGCATAATGTTGCGCTATATTGCTGCTGTTGCGGTGTTTATAGTAGGCGGCAAGTTCTGCGCTATGTAATCGTAGTAAATCTGCATACGGACGTGTGTTAAAGGTAACGCTGAGCGGATCTGAGGGTGTGCCAACAAAGAGTGCCTGCTGATAAAAATGCAGGTAAGCGGCGCGGTCGCGGGCAACGGCATCGGGTGTTTTATCCGCAAGCGCCAGCAGCGCCGCACGCACCTCATCCGGGGTTTGCACGATAAAACAGCTCGCGCAGGGGCTATACCAAGGATAGGCAAACGTGAGGCAGGTTTTACCAAGATTTAGTGCTTCCCATCCCGCTGTGCCGGTAAGGGTTACAACGGTTTTACAATTTCCAATCAGCATTTCTGTTTTTAAACGCTGTGGCACTAGGCGCACTCGGTCTTTATGGCGCGTAACAAGGCTATCAAGATCGTGTTTATCCCGAAAATGCAGCGCTGAAACCAAGTTTATCGTTGGGTCATATTGGCGTGGGTTTTCCTTAATGTATATTAGCCAACCTTCTGGTAGAACTTTAAGAAGAGTTTCCAGAGCCAAGAGATGATCATCAAACACCATTGCTTCTGGCTGTGAGGTCATTTCCGGCTGAAGATGCATGGGGTAGTAAATATAGGGTTTGGTTAAATCTAAGTTTTCTTCAACTAGAGAATCGTGGTAATTCTTTAGCTTTAGAGCTGAGCGGCGGTGTTCTAAAATTGCGCGCCGCCAAGATGCTAGGTCGCGATCTTTATCAAGCGAAATAGCAATCTCAAAAACAGGTACGGAGCGCGGAGAAAAAATCTTATAATACAGCGGCTTAATTAGATCCTTGAGCCGCGTTACTAATGTTTCACTTTTGCGGCATTGGCCAATATCAAGAAACTTATCATTTGTATTGGCTCCAACTTGGCCGTGAAACTGATCATTTGCTGCCCGCGTCACATGGGTTGCCATGCTGTCTTCATTCACGTCTTTAAGCAGCTCAGCGTCGGTAAGCGCTGTAATTTCTGCGGTTGATTTTCCTGGTAAATAATCGTTCGGAACTTTTGGCAATGCATCGTAATAAGGACGCAATAAACTGCGGTTGTTGATTTGTGTATAGCCGAGAAAGGCAATGGGGATGCGCAGATAGTGGCAGGCACGCATGAGAACTATCTCGCCAAGGGAATGCGGGGTACCACCAAAATAAACGGCTTCAACGCCCTCCTTTTGCAAAAAACCCAGCCAGAAACGAATTAAATCACGAAATAGCCTTTTTCGCGCACTGAAAGGAATTGACTTGTAATTATAGCGATCAGTGAGGGCATAAAAATCGCACTCAATTTCTTGGAAATATTCTATTATTTCTTTATCAAGCAGTATGAAGTACTGACCGTATGCGGCGGATAAGGTATCAACCGCGTAAAAAGTGCGACTATCTACCACCATGGTGTCTTTAAACACCGGCAGCTTCCGCATGTCACCTTCACTAAAACGGAAAAAATGGCTTGAGACATGGCTTATTGTAAAGCCATGTCTATCACTTAATTCTTTCATTAAATCAAAAGAATATTCATTTTCACACTCAGCAAAGAAAAAACGCATAGAGCCTACTTTTTTCGTGCAACTGTCCACATATGGGACGAGAGCTTGTTATTAGCGAGAAATGCTTGAAAGGAATCGCCGCACGCATCCCAGTTTTCCACTAAAATTTGATGCAAAAATGGATTGTCCTGCTTTTTTAAATTACCCTGTAAAAACATATTGCGGACAATATCGGCATCGAGCTTGCCGGGGGTTTCAACATTGATAACATCAAAGCCATAACGATTAAAGAGCAACTCCATAGAGGCGGGGTTGAAGTAGTTTAAATGCTCCACATCAACCGTACCCGAATGTTGTGGTGAAACAACAACATCAAAGCCTTTCCCATTGGGATTGCTGAGGATTACCAGCCCGCCCGGTTTTATAAAGCGGCTGCATTGCTCGATAAAAGCGCCGGGATTAAACAGATGTTCGATAACTTCAAAGCTGCACAAAACATCCACCGATTCCGGCGCGAAGGTGGCTTTTTCGATTGTAGATTCCATCACGTTGAGGCCGCGCCCCCGGCACGTTTCCGCAAGCGAGGGTGTAGGCTCAACCGCAACAACATTGGCAGCAAAACCATCTTTTTGCACTTCATCACAAAACAAGCCAAAGCCCGCGCCCACCTCAACGAGAGTTTGCGGCTTAATACCCAAATCAGCGCAGATTTCTTTTACTTTTTGCACCCGCGGTTTGAAGATACGTTCGCGCCGTAACTCGCTTGATGCGGGAAAAATGTGCGTGTTCCAGTATTCATAATTTTTTGATTGTTTGTAAAATTGCTCCAAATGCTCAGGCGATGGACGCGGATTGATGTAGAGCGTACCACAATCGCTGCAATCTTTATAATCCAGCGAATATTTGTTGAAGGCAGTATGGCTTTTTGTACTGCCGCAGGCCGGGCAGGCAACGGCGACATACTGGTCTTTGAACTGCAGTATGAAATCAATATCCGCCAGCATGTGTTTTTCTTGCTCCGTCATCAAGTTTTCGGGACGGATATCGTTTTCGTTGAATAACGCGCTGCGTTGCGGTTGCGCCATGTTAGCTGGCCTTTCTGCTAGAGCGGAAGGTGGTGGTGTTATCTTGGTGGACGGCGCCGTAGCTGGAGGAGCCGCCCCAAATGTTGTCTTTCACCCACTGGCCATTTTCAATGCGCCAAACGCGATGATCGCGGAAACCATCGAGCGTGTAGTCAAATTCTTCTTCAGACATATTCACATATTTAAGCCAACGTTCCAAATCGCGGCGCGGTTTTACAGCGTCGTATTTGCGAATCATCTCAATGCCTTCCGCCCGTGTCATCACGCCGCCGCGAATGTCTTTACAGGCATGATCGGTGGCGCGGCCATAGCCGATTTTGATGAATTTCATGTAATCATGAATGCCGTTTTCATGCATATCATCAAGGTTTGAAAAGCGGCGATAGGTGCGCTCAAACGGCTGGCGCGCTGGCTCCCAACCGTATTTTTCCACAACCAGTTTCGTGTGATTGTTTGCGTCCCAATCCACATAGTTGCTGAGGTAAATACCGCGCACGCCAACGCTATCAATTTCATCGTCGCTGGGGTATTGTGCCCACAGCAAATCTTTTGCGGTGAGGCCTTCTTTAAAGGCGGAAAGCCCTAACTTTTCCAGGCCAGCATCAGTGAAATCAGACCAATCATAGCCGCGCAAGGAGTGTTCCAGACGATGCTTAGCGGTGAACTCAACGTAATCGCTATACGAATACATGCCGCCCAAATCCATGAAGCCATGTTCACCCCATAAAATCAGCGGGATTTTATAGCGCACGGCAACTTGAATGGGACTGGTGAAAATCCCGCAATGACCATGCCAGTTGTTATCACCCTGAACGCGGAAGCCGAGGCGATTCATTTTTATCAGGGTATCAACGCCGGGGCGGATGATGATGTGATCGCAATCGAATACCTCACGCATACGGAAAAGATTGGCTTCGCCTTCGGGCAGATAATTATTGCCGTGATAGGTGACGAGGAGAGGTTTTAAGCCGAGTTCCTTGGCGACATGCGTTTGATAATAGCTGTCTTTGCCGCCACTGACAGGAATTAGAATGTCGTAGTTATTGTCAGTTTTATAGCTGTTGACCAATTCCTTGAATTGCTCCCAGCGCCGCGGCCAATCGATGGACGATTTTTTTACATGCACATGGCAACCAGAGCAAACACCTTCTTCGTCAAAGGACAGAGGAACAGCAGAAACATCAGGATAGACGCATTTGCTACAATAGATGGTCATACGTTCCGTCCTTCCTTGTGTGTCATTTTCTCTCCTGCTACTAGCGCATCAGGGCAAAGAATCAAGCCCTATTGCGTTGCGCTCATAAAAATAAAAGGAGTCTTGCTCACTTTTTTTTATAAAGGCGCATTGGGTAAATAGCCGCTGACTTGGTGCATTGTTTTTGTGAATAGTGGCGCGGAGAGATAGTGGTGTCTGTTTTAAAAAAAATTGAATACATCCTGATAATAACGGCTTGCTCAGACCTTTACCGCGATGGACAGGATTCATGTTTATAGAGACTTCAGCGCTTTGAATAACGCTATCAAAACGGCACATGCCGATTTTCCCATTTATGATGGAACAGCCTATTAAAATCAGCCTTTGGGGATTTTTCAGGGATGCTTCAAACCAACGACTGTGGTCTTCCCATGAGACGGGTGCGCTGTTTTGTGACATGGCGCAGGTTTGCGGATCATTGCGCCATTCCCACAAAGATTGCGAGTCGTTCTGTAGAGCGGAACGCAGGTAAATTTCTTCAGAGCAATATGTTGCGTCAATAGGCATAAAGCCACATATTACAGTTGGGTTTTTACAGTGCAATAGTTGAGAAAATTTAATGAACCGTGAGCAAGTACTTTTTATCACAGTATTTTATTCCACGTTGAAGCAGATCGCGCGCTTTTATTCTGCGCCAACGCAGGTCGCTGTTTTTAACAGCATGCTGCAAAGCCCCGGTTCAATGGGCGCGCATTTCAAATTAAACACGGTACTTGAAAAAATAGGTTTAGGTGGGCTTTCCTGGCTTATTTATGGCGTCCGGTGTGCGGTTTTATTTAAGGCTAATCGACCTATTTTCGGGCGCATTCTGAGCCTTGATCGGTACAGCAACCACCGTGATAATATTGAACATGTGAACGATATTTCGGGTGGCGCGTTGCAACCAGCATTTGTTCCGCAGGTACAGAATACGCGGGAGAAATTTCTGCAATTTCTGCATTTTTTCTGTGTTTTCCTGCCGGGAATGGTGCGGCATATTCCTAAAACTATGCGCATCATCCAGTCTATTCAACGCCGTTATGGATGGGCATCTGCAATGCAGTCGGCGTGCTATATGGTGGCTTTTTTGCGCTTTCGCAAGCTGTTTACGCAGGAGACCAGGGCGGTTATTACCGCCTGTGATTTTGGTATAGAATCACTGGCATTAAAATCAGCGGCCCGTATCGGGGGACTTAAAGAAATTTTCACCATGCATGGTCAGGTACCGAGTAAATTTTCCAAGGATTGGCTGACAGATGATTTTTACCCAAAATTAAAAAGTGATTTCAGTTTTCTTTACGGTAGGGCAGCACTTGAATTTTATGAAGCCGTGGGTGAGACCAGCGGTAAAATATTTTTCACCGGTTTTCGGGGCGAGAGTAAACCCCTTCGCGTATTGCCCGATACAATCAAGACCGTGGGAATTGCGTTTGCAAATTACCTAGATGACAACACCTTAGAGGTGTTAAAAGCCCTGTCAAAGGGCTATCCCGAATTGCGCTTTAGCCTGCGCTTTCATCCTGGGATGAAGTCAAAGCCAAGTCTTGAAGGCTATCCGAATATGGAACTTGCGCCAAAGGGTGAGTCTATCGAAGAGTTTGCAGCGCGCGTTGATTGCGCGCTTTTTGGTAATACAGGCTCACAGCTTGATGTACTGAAAGTGGGCTGTCCGATTGCGTATCTGAATGGGTTAGATGCATTTGGTTATGATGATATTGGTTTGGTTCAGTATGGCGTTATACCGGAATTTATTCCCGGCCAGCATGATATAACGCTGCTCCACCAGCATTATAAACAGAACACAGCTTGGGCAGAAAAGTTCCGTTTGTATTACGATGCCCTGTATCAAGCCGATGATGCCGCGAAAGATGCATTGCGCCGCGATATTCAAGTGGCGCTGGGCACTATTCTTTAATCGCAGCGAACCTGTGTTTGCTCTAACCAGCTTAACAGAATAAACCACGGCCAATGGGCGCGGGTGAGGGTTTTTGTTTTTGCGGCGTTCTGAAAACGACGCGCGGTATTATTTTTTAAAAGCTGCGCGGCGGCTTTACTGTTAAACGCCGACAGCGCGTGTTCATGAAGCGGCGCGTTCATCCAATGGGCAAAGGGCATGTCAAAGCCGCGCTTAGGGCGGCTTAAGACTGTTTCGGGAAGCACATCGCGCACGGCATCAACAAACAACGGCTTTGCGCCCGCGCCGTGTTGCTTAGCCCAAGCGGGAATCGCATAAACCGTTTCGACAAAAAGATGATCGAGCAGAATTGGGCGCACCTCAAGGCTATGCGCCATGCTCATCACATCGCCATCGCGCAGCAAGGTATTGCGGAGATAGCCGTTTAACTCGGCGGCGGAGACGCGTTGGAAATCATCTATGGCCGAAGGGGATGACTCTAAAGCGGCGTCGCTGTTGAAGGGGAACGAGAGAAATTGATGCAAGCTTTCATCGCTGTTGAAAAGGCGCGCAAGGGAAAGACGCTCAACGCCGTGTGCATTCCAGGCCGATAGGCGGCGACGGATTTTATCATTAAGCGGCGACGGCAGGAGCGCGGCAACGCGGTTTACTGCGCCGAGAAACGGGCTTACCAGCACTGCGCCGGGCTTGGGCTTAAAAAAACCATAGCCGCCAAACAGTTCATCCCCGCCAAGGCCGGACAGCGCAACTTTCACATGTTGCGCCGCAAGGCGGCTGACGAAATAGGTGTTGAAGCCGTCCACACTGGGGCTATCAAGCGATTGAATCAGATGCGGGAAGGCGTTTTTAATGTCGTCTTCGCTGATTTCAAGGGCGCGGTGGGTACAGCCCATAATGGCGGCGGCCTCGGCGGCAACATTGCGCTCATCATGAACCTCGCCCTTGCTGCTGAAACCAAGGGAAAATGTTTCAACCGGATGCTGTGTTTGCCGCGCCATCAGGGCGACGATTGCGGTTGAATCAATCCCGCCGCTGAGAAACGCGCCCACCGGCACATCAGACACCAGATGCGCCCGCACGGCATCATCAAGACGGCTGCGCACGAGGGTGACAATATCTTGGTAGGTATCGGGAATGTCTGGTTTTTCAGTC
>JAJTHO010000099.1 GCA_021297975.1 Alphaproteobacteria bacterium | reverse complement strand
CGCTGGTGCGGCAACAGCTTACAACCCGCTGAGCGCGGCGTGTAAGTCAGCTTGTAAATCCGCCGCATCCTCAATCCCCACCGACACGCGCAAGAGATTTTGCGGAATGCTGTCTGTGTCTGGCTCAATGGAGCGGCGGTGCTCAATCAGGCTGAGTGTGCCGCCGATGGACGTTGCCACTTTAAACAGCGTGACGCGTTGACACACCTTAAGCGCCGCCTCCCGCCCGCCCTTCACGCAAAACGACAGCATCCCGCCAAAGCCGCCGTGCATCTGGCGCTGCGCCAAATCATGTTGGGGATGCGACGTTAAGCCGGGATAGAGCACCCGCTCAACCTTTGGGTGCGCCTCAAGAAACTGCGCCAGCGCCAGCGCATTGCTGGATGCGGCCTTCACCCGCAGATGCAGCGTCTGCATCCCGCGCACCAGCAGCCACACATCAAACGGCGACGGCACCGCGCCAATGTCTTTGCGTAAGCGGCGCACAAGTGTCCATTCGTCGGATTTCTGCGCCGTTAACACCGCCCCCATCACCACATCGTGATGGCCGTTCAGGTATTTTGTGCACGAATGCATGACATAATCCGCGCCAAGGGTCAGCGGCTTCGTGAGCAGCGGCGACGGCACGGTGTTATCAACAATCAACTTCGCGCCATACTGGCGGCACAGCGCGGCAGCGGCGGCGATGTCGGTGAGCGGCCAGAGCGGATTACCGGGCGTTTCAATCCAGACGGCATAGGTTTTTTGTGCTTTTAAGGCGGCTTCGAGCTGTTCTAAATTATCATTATCATAAAACGCGGCGGTATAGCCCCAGCGCGGCGCGAGTTCGCGCAGCCAACGGCCAAAAGTGACAAACGCGGTGCGCGGGGCGATAACGTGGCTGCCGGGCGGCATCATCAGCAATAATAGAGAGTACGCCGCCATGCCGGAGGAAACGACAATGCCGTCGGCGGCACGCTCCAGCTGCGCCAGCATGGCTTCTGCCTGATGAAAACCGGGATTTTCATCGCGCGCATAGAGTGTGCCGGGGAGATAGCCGTCAGGGGTGACGGTGCGCTGATAGGTTACCGCCGGGTGAATGCCCGCAACAATACCGTTTGTTGTTGCATCGATTTTGCCCAAACTTTGAGCAAGAAGCGTGGCGTCTGTGTGGTGTGGGCGTTCAGTCATGGCACTACCCTAGCATTCAGGGCATACCTGTCACGCATAAAAGTGCGAAACGGTTGGCGCTTTATTGCGCAGCAACAACGGCTGCGGTAACGTTAACAAAAACGCGATCTTTATAGCCGCGGCGGAACTCAACACGACCTGGTTGCAGGGCAAACAGGGTATGATCACTACCGATACCGACGTTACTACCAGGGTAGTACTTGGTGCCGCGCTGGCGCACGATGATGTTGCCCGCAAGAACAGCTTCCCCGCCGTAGGCTTTTACACCAAGGCGGCGTCCGGCGGAATCACGCCCGTTGCGGGAACTACCGCCTGCTTTTTTATGTGCCATGCTTAGGCCTCCGTTGTCGCAGCGTTGGCTGCGTCTGCTTTTTTACGTGGTGCGCGCTTTACGGCGGGCTTTTTTTCCGCAACCGTCGAATTCATCGCACCGGCCAAGCCAATGCTGGTGATTTTCACGTAAGAAATCGGCTGACGATGGCCATTGCGGCGGCGGTAGTTGTGGCGGCGCTTTTTCTTAAAAATAATGATTTTGTCGTCCTTTTCATGCGACAAAATTTCCGCTGTTACTTCGGCATTCGCGACCATGGGAGTGCCAACATTGACGGCACTGCCATCATTGAGCAGCAATACCGACCCGAAGGATACTACACTACCTGCCTCGCCGGGTAACCGGTCGAGCTTTAACGTATCGCCGGGGGCGACTTTATATTGTTTGCCATTGGCTTTAAAAACTGCGTACATGCATAGGGCTCCGCGAGGGGAAACTTTTACCATTCCTAAGAACGGCGTCAAGTGTTAATATAGGGTTACGCTGGCTTTTTCGAAGCGGTCGCTGCGCACCGCAGAAAATCACTGTCGTTTTATTAGCGAAACGGCCGCGCATGGCTTTTTGGCCAAACATCACCCCCGTGCGCCCCATCACCAAAAACATTCAAAACAAACCGGATTCGCAACGATATAGCGTTTCAGCGCATCATAAGCAGTAGCGCGAGTGCCGCCCCCAGCGCGGCGTTGGCGGCAAAAAAGCGCCCGGCCTCTAGCGGCCGTGTCAAATCCCACCACCAGAGCAGCCCGCCCGCCGCCGCCAGAATCAGCGCGGCAGCGCTCCACGCCCCTAAAAACAGCCACGACAGTGCAAACAGGGCATACCCTGCACCAACCCAAACCTTAGGCGCGCCCGCAACCAGCCTTGCACTGGAATACACCCCCAGCCGCGCATCATCCGCCCGGTCTTGCCAGGCATAAACGGTATCATACGCCAGCGTCCAAAAAATGCAGCCCGCATAAAGCAGCCATGCCGCAGGCTCTAACCCCTGCCCCGTTGCCAGCCACCCCACCAGCACGCCGATATTGAACACCAGCGCCAAAACCAGCTGGGGGCAGGGAAAAAACCGCTTAGCCAAGGGATACAGCGCCGCAATGGGCACACTGGCGAGGCTCAACCAGCGGGCGGCGGCAGGTAATGCCAGCCATACCAGCAGCCCTACCCCCAGCGCACCCGCCAAAATCAGCCATGCAGCCCTTAGAGATAGCGCACCGCTTGCGAGAGGCCGCATGGCCGTGCGGGCAACACCTGCATCAATCCGCCTGTCGAGCATATCGTTCACCACGCACCCTGCCCCGCGCATAGCCGCCGCGCCGAGGAGCAGCAACGCCAGTAAATCCCACCGCGCGGGACTGGCGGCCAGCAATACCCCCCACGCGCACGGCCAATAGAGCAGCAGCGCACCCACCGGCTTATCCAGCCGCAACAATTGCGCCGCGAGCCGCAAAAACGATGCTTTGCGCGGCGCTGAATTGGCGGTATAGGCAGGGGATGATTCCACGGCTCTATTGTAAAGATAATCTCAGCGCGGGCGCAAGCGTGACGCTGCCCCCTTCACAGAGCCATTATCTTACAACCGTTCTGCGCCGCACGGTGGGCAGCGCCGTGCTTGTGTTTAATGAGGAAAACGGCGAGTTTCGCGGGGCTCTGGACAGTATTCGCAAGGGCGCGGCGGTGGTTTTATGTCAAGATTTCGTGCGTAGCGCCGAGCCGGGCGCGGATATTTGGCTGCTGTTTGCCCCGATTAAGCGCACCCCGGCGGATTTAATGGCGCAAAAGGCCACCGAGCTGGGCGTGCGGCTCTTGCAACCGATTTTTACCCAGCATACGATTGTAAATAGGGTTAACCTGGAGCGGCTGCGCGCCAACGCGCTGGAGGCGGCGGAACAGTGTGACCGGCTGGACATACCCGCAATACTCCCCCCGGAAACGTTAGAAAAACGGCTGGTCTCCTGGCCGGAAGACCGCTGGCTAGTGGTTGCAGATGAGACGGGCGCGGGCATCCCGATGGCGGAGCTGCCCGCCCGCTACGGCGCTGAGCGCGCCGCGCCGTGGGCGCTGCTCATTGGCCCCGAAGGCGGTTTTCACGGCGATGAGTTGAAAATGTTAGCGGCGCACCCTAAGGTAATACGGGTGAGCTTAGGAAAACGAGTACTGCGCGCCGATACGGCGGCGTTGGCGGCATTGGCCGTTTGGCAAGCTGTGCTTGGCGATTGGCGCGCATGACCGCCGTTCCCAGCAGCGCCGGGGGCGTGATTACCGATAAAAAACAGCTCACGGCGTATCTGGCTGAGGGCTGCAAGCCCGTATCCGCCGCCCGCATCGGCACGGAACACGAGAAGTTTATCATTGATGCACGCGGCAAACCCATGCCCTATGAGGGCGAGCGCGGCATCCGGGCGCTATTAGAGGCCTTAGCGGCGCGCTTCGGCTGGGAGATGGTGCGGGAACAGGGCTTGCCGATTGCACTCCTCAAGAACGGCGCGGCGATATCCTTAGAGCCGGGCGGGCAGTTTGAGCTGTCCGGTGCACCGCTCCAAACACTGCACGAGACCGCCGCAGAGCTGGATACGCATTTAGCCGAGGTGCACAGCATTATTGACCCGTGGGGTTATGCGCTCTTGGGGCAAGGCACCCACCCCACTGCCAGCCGCGAAGACTTCACCTGGATGCCCAAGGGGCGCTATGCCATTATGCGGGCGCAGATGGCGGATAAGGGGCAGCACGGCATTGACATGATGCTGCGCACGACAACGGTGCAAGTGAACCTCGATTTTCATTCCGAAATCGATATGATACGGAAATTCCGCGTCTCGCTGGCCCTGCAACCCATTGCTACCGCCCTTTTTGCCAATTCGCCGTATCTCGGCGGCACGGCCACCGGCTATCAAAGCAGCCGTTCGTTTATCTGGACGGACACTGACCCCGACCGTACCGGTATGCTTAAATTTGTCTTTACAAACGATATGAGTTTCGAGGCATACACCGAGTATATGCTCGATGTGCCGATGTATTTTGTGTATCGGGATGGGCACTACCTGAATGCGCGCGGGCAATCCTTTCGCGCCTTTCTAAATGGGGAACTACCAGCGCTGCCAGGAGAACTACCAACCGTTGCCGACTGGGCTGACCATCTCTCCACCGCGTTTCCCGAAGTGCGGCTTAAGCGCTACCTCGAAATGCGCGGCGCGGACAGTGGCAACCGCGCCCACCTGATGGCACTATCTGCCTTTTGGGTGGGACTACTCATGAGCACTACCGCTCTCGATGGAGCTGCGGATTTGGTCAAGAATTGGGACGCAGACGCCCTATCTGTACTGCGAACTACCGCGCCGCAAACTGGCTTTAATACTGAGTTTAATGGAACTACCGCTCATGGTGCTGCGGTAGAGGCACTACGCCTAGCACGCCATGGCTTACTTGATCGCAATCTGGGCGAAGGGGTCTATCTAGACTACCTCGACACCCTTGTGGCCAATGGGCACAACGCCGCACAGGATTTGCTCAACATTTCGCATGGTAGTGCCGCCAAAGCACTACTTCCCAATCTATAAGGACGCCCGTGACCACCACCCCCGACCAGCAACTTGACTTTTTATTAACCACCGCCCTGAAAATGGGCGCAACCGCCGCCGAGGTTATCCTCGCCTCCGGCAGCAGCACCTCTGTCACCATCCGCAACGGCACGACCGAGCGGATTGAGCGTTCCGATAGCCAGGATGTTGGCCTGCGCGTGTTTATTGGCCAGCAGGTGGCCAGCGCCAGCAGCACCGATGTGCGCCCGGATGCCTTGAAGGCCTTAGTAGAGCGCACCGTGGCCATGGCGCGCGTCGCGCCGGAAGACCCCTATGCGGTGATGGCAACACCCGCACAGCTTGCGAAAAACGCACCCGATTTAGACCTGAATGACCCAGCATCCCTTGATGCGAAGGCCTTACTGGCGCTCGCGACGGAAGCAGAAGACGCCGCCCGCGCCGTTTCCGGTATCAGCAACAGCGACGGCGCGGATGCAAGCCATAGCCGCAGCCGGGTGTTGCTGCGGGGCAGCAACGGCTTAAACTATAGCGCCGAGCATACCGACAGCGGCTTTTCCGTCTGTGTGCTGGCGGGCAGCGGCACGGGCATGGAGCGCGATTACGATTACGCCAGCGCCGTGTATGCCGGCGATTTGCCGCCCGCCGACGCCATTGGCCGCAACGCTGGTGAGCAAACGGTAGCGCGGCTCAATCCTCGGCGGGTTGCAACCGGGCACTACCCGGTCATCTTCGCCCCGCGCGTCGCGGCCAGCCTGCTGCGCAGCTTCCTTAGCGCGATTAACGGCAGTAGTATCGCACGCGGCACCAGCTTTTTGAAAGACAGCCTGCATAAACCCGTGTTCGGCAGCAGCATCACGATTTTCGAAGACCCGCACCGCCTGCGCGGCCAGCGTTCGCGCCCGCTGGACGCTGAAGGCCTGCCGACAACGGCGCAAAAACTGATAGACGGCGGCATTCTGCAAGACTGGCTGCTCGACCTCAGCACGGCGAAACGCTTGGGATTACAGAGTAACGGCCACGCCGTGCGCGGGATGGCGAGCCCCCCCAGCCCCAGCGCGAGTAACGTGTATCT
>JAJTHO010000068.1 GCA_021297975.1 Alphaproteobacteria bacterium | reverse complement strand
CGGGCTGGTGCGGTTTATTTCATCGAACAGCAGAATGTTGGTAAAAATAGGCCCCGGCACAAAGCGAAACTGGCGCTTTCCGGCGGCATCACTATCGAGAATCTCTGCCCCCAAAATATCACCGGGCAGCACATCGGGGGTTCCCTGCACCCGTTGATGCGCAAGACCTAACACAGCGGCTGCCCCCTCAACCAAGGTTGTTTTCGCAACCCCCGGCGGGCCCACAAGCAACGCATGCCCCCCTGCAAGGATGCTGGCGAGCAGCAACCGGACAACGCGTTCTTGTCCGAGCACATAACCATTAAGCGCGGCTTCCGTGCGCTGCCAAGAGGGTAAAAAATCGTGTAGCACAGGCACTGCGGACATAGCACTCTCTTAAAATTACTATCGGAAAAACAAAAGCAATCCGCGGTACGTCATTCCGAGCAGCGCAACCGAAAGGTTGTGCGTCGTCGAGGAATCTCCCTGATTCTGTTGGAGATCCCTCCGCGCGGCGGCAAGCCGCCTTGGTCGGGATGACACCTTAAATTTGACCTATGCTCTATCCTTGTTCTTGTATTGTTCGCATGGTTAGCATACAGCCGCACAAATGCCAGTATCTTCTCTGCCCCTGCTGCGTTTTCCCAGTGCCGCCGTTATCCCCGATGCGGTGCGCGCTCTGTTGCAGCTGCTCAACACAGGCGGCGCGGTCACCCGCTATGCGGGCGGCTGTGTGCGCGATGCGCTGCTGGGTCTGACGCCGGGGGATGTGGATTTTGCCACAACCTTACGGCCGGATGCTGTGATGGAGACGCTCCGCGCACGCGGCATTCGCGTTCTGCCCACCGGTATCGAGCACGGCACGGTTACAGCGCTGATAGAAGGCAAGCCCATTGAGATTACCACGCTCCGCCGCGACACCCAAACCGATGGCCGGCACGCCGTGGTGGAATTTTCAGACGATTGGCGAATTGATGCCGAACGGCGCGATTTCACTATTAACGCGCTGTATGCCGATGATGATGGCATGGTGCATGATTTAGTTGGCGGATTAGCCGATTTAACCGGCACGGTTCGGGTGCGTTTTGTGGGCGATGCAACCGCCCGCGTGGGGGAAGATTTTCTGCGGATTCTGCGCTTTTATCGCTTTGCAGGTCGGTTTCAGCCGAATGCGCCGCTGGACGAGAGCGCCCGCGCGGCCTGCCGCATGGGGGCACACGGCCTCGCCTCCTTGTCTGGTGAGCGTATCGGCGCGGAAATGCGCAAAATTTTGGCGCTTCCTGCCCCCGGTGCTATCCTGACGGCGATGGAGCACGACGGGGTACTAGCGGGGCTGTCTCTTACCCCCCGCGCGACTGTACTCGCCGCGCTAGATACCGTACCGCCCGCATTACGGCTCGTTGCGCTCAGTTTTGATACGGATATAGGCATGCTCGCGGATCGCTGGCGGTTAACACGGCTTGAGCACTCTTTCACCGCCAGATTGACCAAAAGCCTTGCACAGCTGTTGGAAAACCCCACGCTCGTTGCCGCAAACACCCTGCATTATCATCATCCAGAGCACAGTACAGGCGCGCTTAATGCCCTGCACAGCGCCGTTTGCGGTGTATCGCAACAGGATTTTTGGGCAAAAACCGCGCTGCCCGCTCCCCTGCCCCCTCTATCTGCGGCACTGATGGAGCGCGGCTTAAACGGGAAAGTGCTAGGAGACGCCCTTAAAAAGGCTGAAAAATACTGGATTTTCAGTGAATTTTCTGCCGAGATACCTGCCTTGCTGGCCGCAGCACAAAAATGTGATTAGATTCACTTTTTATATTGTATTTGTATTTTATTAAGCTATAGTGGGTCTATGCCCATTACAGCACCCCTGCAACTCCTCCATAATGTCGAAGACGACACCGAACGCGCTGCCCTGCGTTATCGCCTCAGCAGCACCGAGTTTGGTGAGCTGGAAAAACTCTGCATTGATGCGCAAGCCGCCCTCCATTCCCTCAACCGTGAAGGCTATAGCGAGGAACACCAAAAACCCTACCGTATGGCGCTGCTGGAAGTTCTCTTAGAGCTGCGCATTCGCGGCTATGAGGCCGATTACGACGGCTTTGTCTATCCGTCCCCCATGCTCTATGTTGTCCCCGAACAATTCCGCGCCGCCCGCCTGCGTCAGATTCATCGCCTGCGTAAAATGCCCACCGACCATGTAGGCCATTTATGCCTAAAAACCATGAAGAACCTGCTGCAAATTGCCCAGCAAACCAGCAAAACTATCCTGACCGGAACACGGAGAGACACCCGCCATGGCACACACGCCCCTTTTTAAAATCACCGCAAAATCACATAATATTGCCAACACAGACGAGCGGCTGCTTGATAAACTGTTGCAAGAATTGCAGTTAGCAACAATAGACCCGCAACAGCAGATTGAAGATTTACGCAGTATTGTTGCTGCCGCCCTGCCGAATCATAATCTATTCCACGCGCTCGACCAAGAGGACGGCAGCGAGCACGAAACCCCGCAAGCCTCCCCTTTTTCACGCCCGCACCAACCGACACTGCACTAAGCAAATTGTTGCGATGCCGCCATTTTACCGCTATGCATAGGGCATGCGCCCACTCTCCTCTGTCGATTACGATACAGCACGCCGCACAAAGATAAGTCTTATTTTAAAGCTTATCGTTGCGCTGATGCTGATTGTGTATTTCGGCTATCATCTGGTAACGGGACAGCGCGGTCTCATTGCCTGGCAGGATGTTAGCCAGCGTCTTGACGCGAGTCAGGATCGTCTGTCTGCGCTGCAAGAGCAGCAGCAAAATCTTGAAAAACGGGCTAAACTCCTCCGCGGGGATAATCTTGATCTGGATATGGCGGAAGAGCAAGCCCGGCGCACTTTAGGTTACACCGAACCTGGGGAAAAAGTTATTCTCCTCCCCCAAGAACCCGCCCCAAACCAACCACCGGAACGCCGCGAATGAATACCGCTTGGCTGTATCTCATTACGGCCGGTATTTTGGAAATCGGCTGGGCAATCGGCATGAAATACACCGACGGCTGGACGCGGCTTTGGCCGTCACTTTTCACCATAACCCTCATGTGCGGCAGTTTTACGCTGCTGTCCCTCGCCCTGCGGGAGATTCCCATCAGTATTGGCTATGCGGTCTGGGTGGGTATTGGCGCGGTGGGTGTTGCCATGGTTGGTATGGTGTTTTTGGGCGAAAGCGTCAGCGCGGGTAAAATCATCGCGCTGGTTGCGATTGTCGGCGGGGTTGTGGGGCTCAAGTTGCTTTAACACGATTCGTAAATATGCGCTTGCATGAGCATAATCTGCACTTTAATCCACTTAGAACAACACTTAGAAAAATTTATGCGTCAAAAGCTCATTAAACTCTATTACACCTTGGAGGCATACACCCCCCGCAACAGTGTAACAGCTGCCCTTTGGGACTTTTTATTCTTTGGTATCAAACAATCTTGGGCAAGTTTATTTGCCGCAATTATGTTGGCGATGCTTATTTTAAGCAATTGGTTTTGGCCGCCCGATGCCGTTCTTGCGCGGTATGATTTTTTGTTTCTTGGCGCACTCGGCGTACAGGCTCTGTTTTTACTTTTGGGTCTCGAAACGCTAAAAGAAGCTAAGGTTATTTTTCTTTATCACCTCACCGGCACAGTGATGGAGCTCTTCAAAACAGAAATGGGGTCTTGGACTTACCCCGAAGAGAATTTTTTCCGCATTGAGGGAGTGCCGCTCTTTTCAGGATTTATGTACGCCTGTGTTGGCAGCTACTTAGCGAGAATAACCCGTATTCTCAACATGCAATACACGGACTATCCGCCTTTAAAAATAACGTTTTTCCTCGCAGCGGTGATCTATATAAATTTTTTCTCGCATCATTACATTCTCGATATACGCAACTTCCTGTTCATTCTAGTGGGCGCACTTTGGGGCAAAACATGGGTGTACTATACACCACGGCAGACCACCTACCGCATGCCTTTAATCCTGGGTTTTTTTCTGGTAACCGCATTTATTTGGTTTGCCGAAAATATCGGCACCGGCGTCAACGCTTGGATTTATCCCCACCAAGCCGGACAATGGAAAATGGTCTCCTTTAGTAAAGCCGGATCGTGGTTTTTGCTGATGATTGTCAGTTTTGTACTCGTAACCGTTGTGCACAGACCGGATACCAAGAAAAACTAGGCTTCTTATAGGCGCGGCAGCGTAACCCCCTTCTGCCCCATGTACTTCCCCGCCCTGTCCTTATACGACACCTCGCACGGCTGCTCCCCGCGCAGGAACAGAAACTGGCAAATGCCCTCATTGGCGTATATTTTCGCGGGCAGCGGCGTTGTATTGGAAATCTCAATCGTCACATGCCCCTCCCATTCCGGCTCAAGCGGCGTCACGTTCACAATAATACCGCAGCGGGCATAGGTGGATTTACCCAGACAGATAACCAGCACATCGCGGGGAATGCGGAAATACTCGATGGTACGCGCCAATGCAAAGCTGTTGGGCGGAATAATCACAACGTCTTGATTGCGATCAACAAAGCTGCTAGCCGAAAAGGCTTTCGGATCAATGGTCGCGGAATCAACGTTGGTGAAAATCTTAAATTCCGGGGCAACGCGGGCGTCATAGCCGTAGGAGGACAGGCCAAAGCTAATCATCCCCTCGCGCTTTTGCGCCTCGACAAAGGGCTCAATCATGCCGCCTTGAGCCAAACGGCGAATTTCGGTATCAGCAAGGACGGACATCGGCGGCTTTCTCTTTCGGGCGGACTTCACCGCTGCGTTGTTGTTCCTTACGGCGCAGGAGATTCTCACGCAGTTTATCTTTGAGTTTATCGTGCTTTGCGCCGTGCGCCTCGTGCCTCATG
>JAJTHO010000031.1 GCA_021297975.1 Alphaproteobacteria bacterium | reverse complement strand
TAAAAAGCTCTCAGGCGCGCTGGCGGCCACCGCCAAGGCAACGGCGTCATCAAAATTAACATAGGCAGCAACGTTTTCCGGCCAGACCATCCGCGCCAGCGTGGTTTTGCCCGACTGCCGGGGGCCATTGATGAACACACAGGGAAAATGTGTCAGTGACTGCGCAACAGCGGGGGTTAATAGGCGGTGGAGATAAGACATGGGCGTTTCTGCATTTATAATATTGCATATTATAAATTCCAATGCAACGTGTTATTTTTTATGTGTGCTTTTTCAGACACACAGTCACGGAGGTTTAGGGCAGGGCGAGATCGGTATCGGGGATAGTTTCAATGTCAAAGACGAACAGGTGTTGCGGGGTCATGCCGCTGATGTATGGGCTATTTAACCGCGGCTGTAAAGATTGGCGCACGCGGCAAGAGTGGCGGATAAATCCAACTCTATTCCCTGTGTTCAAGCACGTTCAGCAACAGGGCAAGCAGCTGCGGCGTAGGAATAAAAAGTCTCAGCGTTCTGTATCGGCTTTTCCCTTTAACATCTTGAGAAGCTGCTCGCCTTTGAGGCCGTTCATTGACAGCACAAGAAGGGAGTTTCCTAATCCCAGCGTGAATTGCCCCAGGGGATTTTGAGAGTTTATGTAGCCAAATGTGTTTATCACATTACTGACTGCTGCGGTTAGATTATTCTCCTGCATTGTATTGCGCTGGAACGCGATGCCATTGGATAAAGCGATGCCTAAAAATACAGTTAGATTGAGTGTAGTGTGCAGAATGGGATTGTCATTTGGCATCAATCTGGCGAAATTGCTGAGAGTTAAAACAGCAAGTCCGAGCGAATAGAGCCATGTTTCTTTGCCGCCAAGATGGGCTTCTTTTGATCCCAGTAGAACACTGCCCAAAACATGGCATTCTGCGGCAGACATTTTCAAGCCCTCAGGAGAAAATATCTCTTTAAATGCATTGTTCATCGCTTCATTGCTAAAAATAGCCGTGTCCCGCGCATTTTTCTCATCACGGACGGCGTTAGAAGCCATAATCGCCGCTTGCTGCGCTGGTTCGCTGAGCAGACAACCCAGTAAAAATACCGCCGTTTGCAATTGCGCCAAGGTGGGGGCACCGAGAAAAGAATTCACGCCCAGTATGGCGGTGCACGCTGTTATGCAATACGCTCTACTTGGAAGGCCGCGCCGGATACAGCGATTGAGAAATGCGGGCATACAGGCCAATTGCGCCATGCTGGCTACTTCTAAGGAATGTGCTGGTGGTTCTATCGGAATGCCCATTACCTTTGCCATTCCAATCCCAATGACAGCAGCAGCCACAGCAACAGAGTACCATTGCATGGGGGTAAGAGGGAGAAGAGCCTTCTTATGCGTCACAAATTAAATTAATATATAATGCAATTAAAATATATGATTTATATCAATCCCAATATCACCGGAACAGCACAATAGCCGAGTCCCGCGCCGAGCACCAAAAGCACCAGCACCCAACCAAACGGCACCCCGCGCGTCGGCGGGGTCTGCTCTCCGCCCGGTCTCTCAAGCCGCTGCTCCACCATCCCTAACAACCGTTCCGCCCGCTCGACACTCAGCACCAGCCGTTTCCGCGCTGTCTTCGCAATCTGGCTGGGGCGGGTTTGTTTGCGGAAGTATTCCTCAATCAAGGGGCGCGCCAGCTCCCACATATTGACGCTGGGGTTTAGCGCCCAGCCAAGCCCCTCGGCCACAACCAAGGACTTTTGCAGCAAAAGCAGCTGCGGCTGGGTCTGCATCTGAAACTGCTCGGCAATGCTGAACAGTTGGCCGAGCAGCAAACCAATGGAAATCTCGTTAATCGGCTTGTTGATAATCGGCTCACCGATCGAGCGGCAGGCCTGAGCAAACAGCTCCACCGATTGATCGCGGCCAATGATGCCGGCGGAAACGTGCGCCTCGGCCACTTGGCGGTAATCGCGCTTTAAAAAGCCCTGCAGCATCCGGGCAAGGAAAAAGCGCGTCTCATCCGAAAGCCGCCCCATCATGCCGAAATCGAGCGCGGCGAGGCGGCCATCGCGCAGCACAAAGATATTGCCGGGGTGCAAATCGGCGTGGAAATAGCCTTGGATATAGACTTGGCGGAAAAACGTGGCGGCGGCAGCGCGAAGGATGGCATCGGGGTCGAAGCCTGCGGCGATCAAGGCCTCGCGCTGGTCAATGCGGATACCGTCGAGCCATTCGAGGGTGAGCACGCTTTGGCTGCTGCGGTGCCAATCAATGCGGGGGATATACAGCTCACCAAACGGCTCGCAATTCTTGCGCAGCTCATCGGCGGCGGCGGCCTCATAGCGGAGGTTTGTTTCCATCTCCAGCGTTTGCCGCACCGCGGCGACCATCTGCACCAGTTTCAGGCGGCGGGCGAGGGGGGAGATGCTTTCCAATTGCCGGGCAATCCAGGCAAACAGCCGTAAATCGCGGGCAAATTGCTGGCGCACGCCGGGGCGGACGACTTTCACCGCGACGGTTTCGCCGTCCAGCGTTGTGGCCTTGTGCACCTGCGCAATGGAGGCGGCGGCAACGGGCTTGGGGTCAAACTCGCTGAATAGGGCGCTGAGCGGCTTGCCGAGTTCGGTCTCTATCGTCTGAATGGCTTTTTTGGTTGGGAAGGGGGGCAGGCGGTCTTGCAGGGTGGTGAGATCCCGCGCCACGGCCTCGCCGAGGAGATCGGCGCGGGTTGCCAGCACTTGCCCCAGTTTGATAAAGCTGGCGCCGAGGGCTTGCAGGGCTTCGGAAAGGCGCTCACCGGGGCGAAGCGGTTCCGCCGCTTTTTTACGCAGCCGTTTTCCCAGCCACGCGAGCGTAGGTGAGGGCACCAAAAACACCGCATCCCAGCGCAGCAGCACCCAGATAATCCTTAGAAGCCGCAGGGTATAGAGCACGCCGCGCATCAGGGCTTGATACCTTCATGCAGCGCGACAATCCCGCCGCTCATGGTGCGGTGACGGACGGCGTGTAGGCCTGCATCGCGCATGAGTTGTTCCAGAGAAAAGCGATTCGGAAAGCGGCGGATACTCTCCACCAGATACTGATAGGCCGCCTTGTCTTTCGCGAGCAACGCGCCAAGGCGGGGGATGATGTGGAAACTATAGGCATCATAGAGGGGCTGGAGTGCGGGGTTTACCTCCGGGGTGAACTCAAGGCACATATACTGCCCGCCGGGCTTTAAAACCCGCGCTGCTTCCTTTAATGCAGCCGGAATATCGGTGACATTACGGAGGCCAAAGGCGATAGTATACAAATCCACGCTGTTATCCGGGAGCGGCAGTTTTTCCGCGTTTCCGGTAATAAACTGGGCATTGGTAATCCCGGCATTGAGGAGATTCCGCCGCCCCTCCGCCAGCATGGCGGGGTTAATATCCAGCAGCGTTGTCTCTGCCGCCGGGTGTGCGCCGCGAATCAGCCGCGCCACATCGCCGCTGCCCCCCGCAACATCCAGATGACGAAACGTGCCGCGCTTTAAAACAGCCCGCAAAACAGCGCGTTTCCACAGGCGGTGTAAACCCATGCTCATGGCGTCGTTCATCACGTCATAGCGGGAAGCAACGCGGGCGAATACCTGGTTCACCGCGCCTTGGCGGTCGTGTTCGGCTATGGGCGTAAAGCCGAAGGAGTGGCTGTGGGTCATGGGGGGAGACTAGCTATAAACTATGGGAATGACAACAAGACAGGGTATTCAATAAAAATATAGGGGGGGTCATATCGA
The DNA here is from genome assembly GCA_021297975.1 of Alphaproteobacteria bacterium. Lineage (GTDB taxonomy): Bacteria > Pseudomonadota > Alphaproteobacteria > JAJTHO01 > JAJTHO01 > JAJTHO01. The sequence goes on along the minus strand of JAJTHO010000031.1, from coordinate 4,428 downwards.
GCGCAGCAAGGCAGCGCCTTGCGTAGTCGAGATATCTCCTCATCTCTTAAAGGATATCCCTCCGCGCCGCCGCTCTGCGGCTTTGGTCGGGATGACGACACTTTTATTGAATGCATTCATGACAAAAAAGAGGCTCCACCTTTTTACAGTGAAGCCTTTGAGGAGTGAGGTAACTTTGAAAATCTTAAAACGATTTACCGCCCGGCGATCTGGATCAGCTCGTTCAGCATGTCGCTGGCGGTGCTGATAACGCGGGTGTTGGCGGAATAGGCGCGTTGGGTCACAATCATGTTGGAGAATTCCTCGGCGATATCGACGGTGGAGGTCTCAACGGTGGAGGCAACAACGGTTCCGGTGCCGCCTTTGCCCGCCTCACGCAGGATGAATTCCCCGGCGCGTTCGGTCTGGCTGTAGGCGTTGCCGGTGACGGGCTGGAGGCCGTTGGGGTTGGCAAAGCTGACCAGCGGAATTTGATAGAGCGGCTGGGTTTGGCCGTTATCGAAGATGGCGGTGACAACGCCTTTTTCGTTGATGTTCACACCCGTGAAGGAGCCAAAACGCACGCCGTTCTGGTTGATAAACGCGGTGAAGTAATCGGCGTCATACTGGGTTAGGCCTTCGGCGACGTTGGCAAGGGGTCCTAAGTTCTGACGGCCAAAGTTAAAGCTAATGGTCTGGTTGTTGGTTGCGCCCGACGGGCTGAAGTCAAAGTTAACTTTAACGGTCTTGTCGGTGTTGTTGTAGACGGTGGTGCCGGTTGAAGGGTCGGTGATATCCCGTAAGGTTCCGTCGGTGTTGAAGACAACCTGCAGATATTGCGTCCCGGCAACAAGGGGGTTACCCAATTGGTTGGCGGGGGCAGCACCGTTGACGGTGTTAATCGCAACACCCGTTGCATCCTGAACATCCACGATAGTGTTGAGCACGGGCGGGGTGCCGTAAGAGCCGGGGTTCATGGTGAGATGCCAGGTGTTATTGGCTACGTGGTTCCAATTAAGACGAATAGTCTGGGCAATACCAAGAGAATCAAACACCACGATATCAGACGAACGCTTCGCATCGCTCACGGTGCCGTTACCCAAGGGATCAAGCGCGGATTTCGCGGGTAGGTTTATCCCAATATCCACTTTAGATGTGGCAATTGGTTTGCCAGTCAGCTGGCCGACGTTGACTGTTTCGAGCGAAATAACCGAACCGGCGGTTGTAGGCAAATTACCATTCACATCCAGCGGCCAGCCTTGCAGATAATACCCGGCGGTGTTTTTCAAATCGCCCGTTGCATCGGGAGCAAATTTCCCGGCGCGGGTATACAGATATTCATCACCCACGGTGGGCACGGCGTTTTGGTTCACCACAAAAAAACCGGTGCCGGATATGGCCATATCGGTTGTTGCAGTTGTTGCCTGCAGCGTCCCTTGGGCGGTGAGCTGGTGGTTAATCGAGGTCACAACACCGCCGGGGGAATGGCGGCGCGGATTGGTTTCGGTGACAAAGGTTTGAAACTGGTTCTCAATGCGTTTATAGCCGACGGTGTTCACGTTGGCGATGTTCTCAGAAATGGTGGCAAGACGCTGCGCCTGGCCGGAAAGGCCAGAAACGCCGGTAAACATGGATCCTAAAAGACTCATAAAAAAACTCCTTATTAGTGGCCTTATCAATATACGTCGGTTGTCTTGCTTATTTTGGTTGCGGTTCGCGCACGGCGATGACGGCGGTTGTGGGTAGGGGGATGCCGTTTACAGTCAGCATCGCCTGGCCGTTTTCATTGCCAACCGCCGTGACCGTGCCGTTAATAACGGTGCTCAGCCTCGTTGCCTTATCTTTGCTGTCAAAGCCGTTCACTTTGACGCTATAAAAGCCGTTTGGCTGTTTAAAGCCTTGGGTATCCTTGCCGTCCCAGTTGACGGTGTAAACGCCTTTTTTCGGGTTCACATCCAGCGTGCGCACCGTTGTGCCTTTTTCATTGATAATGCTGACCGAGGCGCGGGCGTAATCAGAGGCTGATTGATAGCGGAACGATGCGTTATCGGTGCCATTAAAGAACACCGTGTTGGCGTTGGCATCCACGGTTTTACCCAAATAGCTGAGGGTGCCGAGATTTTGATTGGCGGTTGTTGCGGTCAGAAGTTTTTCCATATTTCGGTTAGTGCCAATGGCCTGCTCGACGTTGGCGAATTGGACAAGCTGGTTGGTGAATGCGGCGCTATCCATGGGCTCTAAGGGATCTTGGTTCTGAAGTTGCGTGGTGAGCAACTTCAGGAACGAATTGAGGTTATCACCAAAGACTTTGGTGGCCTTTTGCGAATTGGTGCTGCCGCTGGTGGCGGCGAGGCCGGTGTTAACGGTGCTGACCATACTATCTATTCCTAAACACGCATGTTGAGCGCGCCGGGGCGTGTAGACACACCGCTGCGCTCAGGTTGATCGGCGGTTTCCGCCGATGGATTGTTTACCTCACGTTGACGCGCCTCTATCGGGGCGTTTTGGTGTTCGTTGCGGCTGTTCTGGTTAGAGGAGTAACCCCCAGTGCCGGAATCGCCGCGAAATTGAAACGACAGACTGGTGCTGTCGGTCTTCAATCCACTGTCTTGCAAGGACCGTTCCAACTGCTTGGCGTCTTGTTGCAACCAGAACAGTGTTTCCGGTTTATCGGCGGCGAGAACGGCTTGAATCTTGCCGTCTGCGCTCACCGTCATTTGTATGTCAACCAGCCCGAGTTGATGCGGGCGGAGGCGGATGGTGATGTTTTGCGTGCCGTCATCGGTCGCTTTTTTCATGGCATAGGCAATTTGTTCATGCCCGGCGCTGTTGCCATACACGGCATGGGCGGCGAGAGCAGGGGGAATCGCGGAGGCTGTTGCGGCCGGCGCGGGTGGGGGCGCTGGGGTCGGGGTTGTTTGCGGCGCGGGCTGATCGGTTGCGGCAGTTGTTGTTAATGCCGGGGCGGCGGGTTTATCGGCGGGCTTGTCGGTTGGCTGGGGGGCAGCGCTGGTTTTTTGTTCGGCTGTAGGGGCGGTGAGGGTGTCTGCGCTGGTTGCGGGCTTTGTGTCTGCGTTGCTGGTTGGTGCGGTTTCAAGGTTGCTGTATTGTGTCGCGGCGGGTTGCGGCGCGTTTTGGTTCAGAGTCTGGGGCGCGGCGGTAACCGGCGCGGCAAGAGTTGCTTGGTCGTCGTTGGCGGCAGCGGGGAGGACAACTGGAGAAACAGCAGGCTGTTGCGGCAGTTCTTGGTCAGACACAGGGCTGGCGGCGGCAACTGTAGCGGCTGCGGCAGTGCTATCTGTTTTAGCGGTATCAGGGGCGGGGGTGTTTTTGGGGCGCACGGTCTCTTGCACGGCCTGAACCGCCAGCGGCGCGATGGTTGCGGCGGCATCAGCGGTTGTGGTTGCGGGTGTCACGGCGACGGGCTTGATAACTGGGGCTTGGGGCGGCAGGGGCTGCGTCTGTTCTGTTTCCGCGCTATCCGGCGCGTTTAGAATCGGCAGGGTGGTTTCCGACTGCTGGCTTGCTTGAAGCGCGGCGTCGGCAAGGATAGCAGCGTTGCTTACATCGTTAACGGGGCGGGGCGTTTCGACGGGCGTATTTTCGGCAAGACTGGCGCTCAACTGTTCGAGCGTAACAGCTGCATCGCTTTTGGGTGCAGCACTGGCGAGCAGGGCATCAAGCGCGGCGTTGTCTTGGGTTTGCGGCGTTGCGGTATTCAAAACAGGCGTTGCCGCAGGCGCAGCGGGCAGGGCGGCGGCAAGGCGTGTATCAATTTCTGCGGACTCTGTTGGCGCGGCAGTATTTGCCGGGGCGCTGATCGTTATGGTGTCTACAATAACCGGCGCAGCCACAACCGCCACAACCAGTTGCGGCGCGGGGGCGGGGGTATCGTTTTGCTGGACGGTGTCGTCGGTTGTATCTGGAGCCTGCTGGTCTGAGTTATCGCCCGTGCTGGCGGTATCGCTGTTTTTAGGCGTGCTGGCATCAACGGCGGGCGCGTTACCCTCTGTTGTGGGTGTCTCTGTATCGCGGCTGCTGGTGGCGGTATCGGGACTTGCGGCCTTTGCGGCGGGCTGCGGCGCTTTGGTTTTTGGCGTATTAGCCGCTGGGAGGGCTGGCGGCGTTGCGTTAAAGAGCAAGGCGGCAAAATCGGTTGCGGGCGCGTTATTGGCTGTTGCGCCGAGGGGTGACGCGGGCGCTGCCGGCGAGGGTAAAAGTGAAGAGGGGGAGGAGACCGCAACCATGATGGAGATTGCGGTGCAAGGAGTGTGCCAGTATCAGCGGGTGTGTGCGGCTTCGTTCAGTTTTTTTATGCCGGTTATGCTGAGTTCATACAGCTCCAGCCAGCCCAGTTGTTTTTCAGAGTTTGTCGGGTATTTTTCGGCCATTTTCCAGGCTTGACCGCCAACAACAAAGTAAAGCTCCTCGCCGTGAAGGCCATCTTCT
>JAJTHO010000165.1 GCA_021297975.1 Alphaproteobacteria bacterium | reverse complement strand
GATTAAACGCCCGAAAAGCGATGAGACGCCCGCGCATATTTTTATGGGCGCATCCATCCTCACCCCGGCGCTGTTTAAGGGTTGCCCGGACGCGGGCGCGTTTTCGCTGAACCGGGTTTTTGACAGCGCGATGGTGGAAAAGCGGCTGTATGGTTTGGTGCACGATGGACTCTGGTATCATGTCAGCACGCCGGAAGATGTCAGCCAGACAGAGCTGTCGCTGCGTTTGCTGTGACGTTTAAAACACTCCCCTCCGGCGCGGATACCCTTACGCTGGTGCGGGAGTGGGCAGTCGAGCGATGCGGTGAAAAACCGCTGGTGTATCTGCCAACACGCCGGGCGGCGCTGCTGCTGCTCGACTCCTTAAAAAACGCCGGTGCGCCGCGCTTACCGGTGCTGCGTTCCATCACCGAGCCGCCGCCGGGGGCAGAGATAACCCCGCCTGAAACCCTGCTGGCTCTGGCGGCGGCGACGGCGCAGGACATTTTTCCTGAGCTTTCTCCGCGCGGCCTTATTGCCACCGCACAGCAGTTTTTGGCGCTGCGCCGGGCGCTGCTGTGGCGGGAAGTATCGTGGGAAAGCCTTAGTTTATTGAGCAACGACGAAGCGCCCGCCATGGGACAGCGCCAATTAGAGCGGCTGCAACGTTTCGCGGGTCTCTGGCAGCAGCGCGGCGGCGAGGCGTTTAACGATGCCGACCGCCTTGCGATTGCGGGGCTTAATGCGGCACAGCTCAGCGGCGCGGTGCTGGCGGTGGGGATTTTAAACGCCGCGCCGCCGGTGCAGCGGCTGTTACAGCGCATTGCGGCACTGCCCGAAGGTTGCGTTTTGGTGCTGGATGTGGGGCGCGGGCAACCGGTAAATCCGCTGGTGGATGGGCTGGTAAAAGACGCGGGCGAACTGCAACCTTTTGCTGGTCTTGATGCGCTCAGCGCTCACACCCGCAATGGCGCGTTTGACCGCCGCCAGCTGCTGGATGCGGTAACAGCTAACGGCGCGGGCGTCTTGCCGGGATGGACGCAGCAAACCCCGGCGCGGCTTGAAAGCGGCCTTAAAGGGATGCAGCAGCTCAATGCCCCGGATGCGCGGCAATTGGCGATGACGCTGGCGGCTTTCTGCCGGGATGCGCCGAAGAAAACAACCATTGTGTGTGTCGATACGCCGCAAACGCTGGCGTTACAGCGGGCGCTTACGGCGCTGAACGTTCCTTTTCGCAGCAGCCTGCCGCGACACTATAAAGACACCAGTAACGGCAGCTTTGCCGCTGCGCTGCTCAGGCTGCTGGACGGCATGGATGCGGATTATGCGGCGCAGTTAACCGTGCTCCGGGCGGCGCAGTGCCGCTATGGCCAAGACGGCGCACTGGCCGCACGCATGGAGTATGAGCTGCGCCGCGCTAAAAAATTGACCTTTAAGGATGAGCCGGATTGGCTGGCGTTTTCAAGTGACCTTGCGCGTCTCCGCACCGATTGGCGCAATGCCTCAAGCGCGGCGGAGCGCAGCGCGGTTTTTGAGGCGGCACTCATGGCGCTCTGCGGCGATGATGATGTTACGCAAGGCGCATTGGTTCCCGTGCCCATGGGTTTAAGCGCCGCCATGTTCCTGCCGTTTTGGGAGCAGGCGGCGGCAGAGCGGGTTGTGGACGATACCGCGCCGGAGGAGGGCGCTGCACCGCTGGTCACGCTGTGCGGCCTTCTAGAGGCGCAGCTCGATAATGCCGGGCGCGTGATACTGGCCGATTGCACAGCGGTTAACTGGCCGGGTTATGCCGCGCCGCCGCCGTTTTTGGCGCTGAGGCAAGCAGAGGCGCTGGGTTTGCCGGGCGCACTTGAACAGCAGGGTTTTACACGCGCCGTGTTTCGCCAGCTTGCGGCGGCGGATGAGGTTGTGCTCGCCCGGCGCAGCGGTGATACGCCCAGCCCCTTTTGGCGCAAGCTCGATACGCTGCTGGCGCTGCATAAACAAACGCTGCCGGTGCTGCACAGCGTGGAGGCGGTTGCACCCACAGCAGCAGACCACACCGCCGCGCCGTGTCCACCGCAAGCCCTGCGCCCGCGTGAATATACTGTCTCAGACGTTGAAACGCTGCGCGGCAATCCCTTTGCGCTGTATGTGCGCCGGGTGCTCTGCTGTGAGCCGCTTCCGGATTTAGCCGTCGAGGCTGACCAGTCGATGTATGGTATGCTGCTGCATAAAGTGTTGGAACAGTTTAACGCGCTGTATCCGCGTGCGTGGCCGCAAGATGCCGCTGCACGTTTAAAACAAATGAGCAGCGCGGCGCTAAAAAATTATGTCCTAAGCCCTGTGCGCCAGCATTTCTGGCAGCAGGCTCTAAACCGCACAGTTGATTGGCTGATTGAAACAGAGCGCACGCTGCGCAGCGATGGGCGGCATGTTGCGGAGCGCGAATACAGAATGGCGGCGGTGTTTACCGGCGGTATCACCGTGCGCGGGCGGCTTGACCGGGTGGATAAAACGGCGGGCGGCGCGGTGATTCTGGATTACAAAACCGGCAGCGTGCCGACACGAAAAGACTTAGAAGCTGGCCGCGCCCTGCAACTGTACCTTGAGGCGCTGCACTGGCATCATCAACATGGCGGCGAACCGGCGCTTGAATATTGGGAGCTGAGCGGGAAAAGCAGCGGCGCAGGAAGGATTCGCCCCGTGCCGGGTGCGCCGCTGGATGCGGTATCAACGTATGTTAACGCGCTGCTCGCTGCATTTGATACCGATATGCAGCCCTATTATTTTTACCCCCAAGGCGTAAAAAGCGAAGCCTTCCGTCATATCGCGCGAGCCGCCCATGCAGCATAACCCCGCCGCGCGTCCGCTGGAGTCTTCATCCGTTCAAGCGCTAGCGGCGCGCCCGGATGCCTCGGTGTGGCTCATGGCATCGGCGGGGACGGGTAAGACAAAGGTGTTGACCGACCGGGTGTTATCCTTGCTGCTCGCCGGTGTGCCGCAGGGGGAAATTTTAGGCCTTACGTTCACCAAAGCCGCCGCCGAGGAGATGCAGCAACGCATTATTGCGCAGGCCGAACGCTGGCTGCTTGCGCCCTCTGATACGCTGTTTGCGGAATTAACCGCGCTGTGCGGCACGCCGCCTGAAAATTTAGATACCGCACGGCGGCTGTATTTTGATGTCGTCGAAGCCGAACATCCGCTGCGTATTCAAACTATTCACGCCTTTTGCCAGGATATGCTGGGCGCGTTTACACTGGAAGCTGGCCTCGCGCCGGGCTTCCGCGTGTTAGAAGAGGGCAGGGCGGCACAGGCCTTAAACGATGCCGTCCGCGCCGCGCTGGCGGACACAGGCGGGCAAGCGGCGCTGGAAATTCTCAGCCAGCACGGCACGCAAAGCTGGGTAGAGGGGCTGCTCACCGAATGGCTGCTGGCTATGCCGCCTATCCCCAATGCGGCGGCGATGGCTGCGCGGCTGGGGCTTGCGGGCATAGACGATACGCTCAGCCCCGAACACGCCGCGCAGCTGCTGAATACGCAGGAAAATCCTGTTTTCGGCGATTTGCCAGCTATCCGCGCCGTTCTTCCCGATTTAAAAATGACCGAGATCGAGGAAACAGAGTTTCGCCAGCCGCTTTATTCTTTTCTTGCGGATCCAGAGAGCATCTTGCGCCAGCCTGATGACTATGCCCTCGTGTTCCTGACCCAGAAAAACACCATTCGCAAAAAAAAGTTTATCAGCAACACACCCGCGCTTTTAGTTGAGGCAACCCGTTTAGAGGCGCATTATAAAAAGCTGGAGGCGCTGCGCTGCCTCAGCGCATCCTTGGCATTGGGCGAGATGGGACAGAGGGCGCGGCAGTATTACAGCAGGATAAAGCAACAGCAAAACGCGCTGGATTACAATGATTTGCTGCTGCTCACGTTACAACTTTTATCCGATGTCGATGCCAGCGCCTGGGTGCGCTATAAAATGGATCAGCGTATCAGCCATGTGCTGCTGGATGAGGCGCAGGATACCAGCCCCCTGCAATGGCAGTTGCTGAATGCGCTCACAGCGGAATATTTCGCCGGAATCGGGCGGGATGATCGCATTTTGCCGCCGACGGTGTTTGTTGTCGGCGATAAAAAGCAATCCATTTATCGGTTTCAAGG
>JAJTHO010000035.1 GCA_021297975.1 Alphaproteobacteria bacterium | reverse complement strand
ATAATTAAATTAAGTATTATTTTATGCGGGATGCAGTCTATGTCGGTTGGTTTAAAAATATTGGGCGGCACAACAGCCGTACTCGCGGTTATGGTAGGTGGTACAGCGACTATACTTAATATTATTGGCGACGATGAGGCGCAGGAGAACGCTACTGCGCGAGTCACTGCGTTGAAAATTTTAGATAAAACCCCCAAGGCAACACAGCCCTGTATTACCACAGCCACTAATGAAGTGCTTAAAACGGGAAATACGCCAAAGGTTCTATTTGATTCGGAGGGCTCCGGGGCAATGCCAAGTACCGTGTTAAACGATACAACTTTTGCAACTTTTAATGATATAGTAGACCGATCCGTGAAGTGCTATAGAGTATTTAAGAACGATGAAGCTGTAGGAGGCTTATTAGGACTACAAGCTTTGAAAAGTGATGGTGTCCCTTTTAAAGTGTGGGCTGGTGTTGGCGCTACGACTACAGCTGTACTCACGCTAGGTTCTATTATTTCATTTTCCGCTAGTAATAAAAACAACTGCCAAGATCAGGAGCGTTAGAGTTTTTCATCCAAGCCCGACCTGAACATGAGTAAATTGCGGTTGCTATAAACCTATCAGCACGCTCAGCACCGCCCGAACCCCCTGAACCTCGCCCCCAACCGGCCTCCCTGGCAAATCCCTCAAATTCCACGCCATGAAATCGAGATGCACCCACGGCACCGTATCCCCCACAAATTCCTGTAAAAACAACGCCGCCGTTATCGCCCCGCCATAACCGCCGCCGCCGATATTAGAGATATCCGCGACTTTGGAATCGAGCTGTGACCGGTATGCCGCAAAAAGAGGCAGTTCCCACAGCGGGTCATGCGCCGCCATTGAGGCCTGCATCAGCCCCGCCGCCACATCCCGCCGATTGGTGAAAAAACCGGGCAGATCTGTGCCTAAGGCAACCCGCTGCGCCCCGGTCAGCGTTGCGGCATCAATCAGCAAATCCGGCTGTTCCTGCGCCGCTTCCCAGAGGCAATCGGCCAGAATCAGCCGCCCTTCGGCATCCGTATCGCCAATTTCAACCGTAATTCCCTTGCGGGAGGGCAGAATATCGCCGGGGCGAAAGGCCTTGCCGCCGACCGCGTTTTCCACCGCTGGGATTAGCACCCGCAACCGAATTGGCAGTTTTAGCGCCATAATCATCTGCGCCAGCGCGAGCACCCATGCCGCCCCGCCCATATCCTTTTTCATCAAGGCCATGTTTGAGCCGGGCTTGATGTTCAGGCCGCCCGAATCAAACGTCACACCTTTGCCCACAAGGGTTACTTTCCGGTGCGCCGCATCGCCCCATGTGAAATCAATCAGGCAGGGCGGGTGGGCGCTGGCCTTGCCCACGGCGTGAATCAAGGGATAGCCAGCATCCAGCAGCTCTGCGCCCTCAATCAATTTAAAAAACGCGCCGTGCGCATTGGCCACGTCAGTAGCGGCTTTCGCAAGGGTTTGCGGGGTCAGCTCGTTCGCGGGCTGGTTAATCAAATCCCGCCCCATGAAAATGGCGCTCGACATGGTCTCAACCCATGCTGTATCTGCCCCGATGGGCGCAACCAGCGTGGGCAGGGGGTTAGGGCTTTGTGCGCCTTTGCGGCTGAAACTATAGCCGCCAAGCCGCCAGCCGAGCGCCAGATTCGTGGCTAGGTCGCTGTTTTCCGGCGCCTCCATGAGCGCATAGGTCAGCGGCGGCAGTTTGCCGGGCAGCCCCGCCAGCGTCCATGTATCAAGCGGCGCTGTGCCAACGCCCACAAAAACCCGCTCCAGCGCGCCATCTGCGGCAGGAAGCAGCGCCAGCGCACCGGGTTTGCCGCCGAATTGTGTGGTTTTCAGCCACGGATAGCGGCTGTAAAGCTCTGTAACGGCATCATCGCGAACAAGATGTAAGGGGATCGGGGACATAGCTCACCACTAACAGCAAAGGATAAACAAGGTTTTAAGGCTAGTTACAAAAAGACTTAAGAGAAAAATTAGCGTCATCCCGACCAGAGCGAAGCGACGCGGAGGGATCTCCCCCTGATAGTGCATGGAGATTCCTCGACGGCACAAAACCTAACGGTTTTGTTTGCTCGGAATGCCGTCCTTAAAACACAAAAGGGCAACAGACCTCCGTTATTCCTTGTCTTCCTGCGCTTCCGCTTTCTTTGTGCCCGCTTTCCCCGGCTCCAGCGCGTTCAGCTTCTCGATTTTATCCTGCAAGGACTGAATCTGCTTTTGCAATTCATACAGCGTGACGTGTTCATTCGCTGGCCGGTCAGGATTCGACGGGCCCGCAAAGCCGGTGAGCATTTTCATGGTCTGCTCAAACATGGTCATTTGCTGGCGGTTGAAATCCTCAAAATTGCCAAAGGGAAAAAAGCTGCCGAGTGTGCCTTGCAGGTATTGGCGCAGGCGGTCTTGATTGGTCGAAAACGTGTTCATCGAGGTGTCAAGATAGCGCGGGATGATGGTTTGCAGGCTGTCGCCGTAAAAGCTGATAAGCTGGCGCAGGAAACTTATCGGCAAAAGATTTTGTCCGGTTTTGGATTCTTCCTCAACGATGATTTGCGTCAGCACCGTGTGGGTGATGTCATCGCTGGTTTTTGCATCGGTGACGATAAAGTCTGAACCTGCTTTCACCATCTGCGCGAGGTCTTCGAGGGTGACATAGCTGCTGCTGCCGGTATTATAAAGCCGCCGATTGGCGTATTTTTTAATGACGGTAGGCTCGATTGTTTTTGTACTGCTCATACCGCACCATACCATACTTTACCCCGCCCGCAAGGCGCGAATTGTGTGCAAAAAAATACGCAGCAAGCACTTGTTATTAATGAATAATATAGGGGAAATAGAAGTGGATGTGTCATCCCGACCAAAGCCGCGTGCTTGTCACGCCATAGCGCAGCGACGGCGGAAGCGGCTGCGTGGAGGGATCTCCCCTAAGATAACAGGGAGATTCCTCGACAGCACAAAACCTGGCGGTTTTGTTTGCTCGGAATGACGCCGTTTATAACGTTTTTATGCCGTGATTTCGAGCTCCAGCCAGCGTTCTTCCATCGCCGCTAAGCTGCGCTCAGTTTCCGCCAGTGTCGATGCGGTTTTGTCAAAAAGCGCCGGGTCTTTCGCATACAGATTTGGCTGCGCCAGAATTCCGCGCAGGCGCTCTATTTCTTTATGGGCGGCGTCGATTTTTATCGGCAGTTGCTCGCGTTCAAACTTAACCTTAAAGCTCTCTTTAACCTTCGGCGCGGCGGCCTGCTTCGGTGCGGGCTTAGCCGCAGCTGCAGCGGCTTTGCTGTTTTTATGGCCAAGTCGTGCTTCTTTCGCCTCCAGATACTCCGTATATCCGCCAATCGCCACATCCACCACGCCGTCGCCTTCAAAGGCCAGAACCTTTGTCACCGTGCGGTCTAGGAAATCGCGGTCGTGGCTTACAATCAGCAGGGTTCCCTGAAAATCCGCGAGAATCTCTTGCAGCATATCCAGCGTGTCCATATCGAGGTCATTAGTCGGCTCATCCAGAATCAACACGTTGCCGGGCTGTGCCAGCACTTTTGCCAGCATCAGGCGGTTTTGCTGCCCCCCCGATAGCGTGCCCACTAAATCGCGGGCAATTTTCGGATCAAACAAAAAATCGCGCAGATAGCCGCACACATGGCGCAGCCGGGGATTTTCCGGATTGCCCAGCGCCACATAATCCCCGCCGTCTGGGCATAGAGTATCCCACAGGCTTTTTTTCGGGTTCAGCAGCACACGGTTTTGATCAAAATAGGTGATGTCGATGGTTTTAGAGCGAAACACCGTGCCGGTATCCGGCTCAATATCCCCGGTGAGCAGTTTCAAAAACGTGGATTTTCCCGAACCGTTTCGCCCCAAAATCCCGATGCGGTCGCCGCGCATGATGCGGAGATGAAAGCTATCCAGAATCGGTTTATCCGTGAATTTCTTACTGACCACCCTGAATTCCGCAACGATTTTAGAGGCCTGAACCGGGGTGAGCGGGTCAATCGAAATCCCGCGTGTTGTTTCATTATAAGAGCTCTTATCCGCCTTT
>JAJTHO010000178.1 GCA_021297975.1 Alphaproteobacteria bacterium | reverse complement strand
GGATAAAATTATCGTATCAAGCGACGGCTGGTTAGAATGCAATGGCTTACGACTTCCCTGCGCTTTGGGTAAAAACGGCGTGACGGCTGATAAAATCGAGGGCGACAGCAAAACGCCCTTGGGCAATTGGCCAGTGCGGCGCATGTTTTACCGCCCGGATAGGGTTGCAAAGCCGCAAACAACGCTGGAGACCATAGCCCTCACACCCCAGCACGGCTGGTGTGACGATGCCGCCCATCCGCTGTATAACACTCTCGTAACACTGCCCTTCGCAGGCAGACATGAGGAACTGTGGCGCGAAGATACGCGCTATAATTATATCCTTGAGCTGGGCTATAATGATGCGCCGATTATCCCCGGTAAAGGCAGCGCGATTTTTCTGCACGTGGCAACAAAAGACCGCTGGTTTACCGAAGGGTGCATTGCGCTTTTAGAAAACGATGTGGCCGCCCTTATCCCTAAACTCCGCCCCACAACACAGCTGCATGTTACGGTTTAAACAGTCCCCAGCGCCTTCCCCACCATCTTGGCGGTGAAATCCACCATAGGAATAATCTGGCTGTAATTGAGCCGCGAGGGGCCCACAACCCCAATCGCCCCCACCACCTTATCCGCCGTGTTCTTAAACGGTGCGACAATCAGGGAACAACCCGACACCTGAAACAACTCCGATTCCGCGCCGATAAAAATCTGCACCCCGTCCGCGCTTTTTATCGCCGTTAACAGCTCGGTCAGGCTTTGTTTCGCCTCCAGCGCGTTAAACAGCTGGCGCACTTTGGCTAAATCCGTGCTCAAATCCGGGTGTGACAGCAAATTCGCTTGACCGCGCACAATCAGGGATTGCCGCGGCGCATCCCCGCCCCATACCGCAACACCCGCCTGCACCAGATGCGCCGTCATCGCGTCTAAATTCGCCCGGTTTGACAGCATATCTTCGCGCAAAGCCAGCTCCGCCTGATCTATCGTCCGCCCGCTAAACTGTTCGTTCAAAAAACGCGCCGCCTCGCGCAGCTGTGCCGGAGTAGTTGTTGCGGGCAGCTCCAACACGCGGTTTTCCACAACGCCGTTCTCTAAAACTAAAACCACTAAAACCTTATCACTCGACAGCGCCACAAACTCGACATGGCGAATCGGCTCTTCCACTTTCGGTGCGAGCACGAGCCCCGCGCAGCTTGACAGCCCCGACAGCGTGCTGCTCACTTCCCCAAGAACATCCTCATAACTCCGCCCCGACAGGCGGCATTTTTCGGTTATTTCGCTCGCAATACCGCTGCTGAGATTTTGCATCTCCAAGAGACCATGAACAAAAAAGCGCAAACCGCCCTCGGTGGGCAAGCGCCCGGCAGAGGTATGCGGCGCATATAGAAGACCGCGCTGTTCCAGTTCCGCCATCACGTTGCGAATGGTGGCGGGGGAAAGGTTTAATCCCAACCGCTGCGACAGCGTTTTGCTGCCCACCGGCTCCCCGGTTGAGACATACGCATCCACCACATGGCCGAAAATCGCCGTGCTGCGGGCGCTGATACCGGTTAAATCTGGCGGTGTTTGGCTTCGAGTGTTGTCCATATGTCGCCTCCGATATCGCGGCCAGTCAGCGCGGTTATCTCTTGCAAGCCCGTGGGTGATGTAACGTTGATTTCGGTCAGGTACGAGCCAATCACATCAATCCCCACAAACAGCAAGCCGTGTTCCTGTAAAAACGGCTTCAGCGTGCTGCAAATCTCCCTATCACGGGGGGTCAGTTCTGTTGCCGTTGCTGTGCCGCCCACATGCAGATTCGCCCGCACTTCATCCGCCGCCGGAACGCGCGCCACCGCGCCAATCGGCTCACCGTCTAATAATAAGATACGCTTATCACCCTGACGAATCTCCGGCAGATAGCGCTGCGCAATCAATGGCTCTGGATAGCTGCGGCTTAACAGCTCAACAATGCTCGTGAAGTTGGGGTCGTTTGGCTCCAGCACCACCACCCCATCCCCGCCGCAGCTATAGAGCGGCTTTAACACCATCTTGCCCTGTTCGTGCCAAAAGGCCTCAATGGCTTCTTTGCTGCGGCTAATCAGCGTCGGCGGTAACAGCCCCGGAAAACGCAGCGGCAACAGCTTTTCCGGGCAATCACGAATCGCCTTGGGATTATTGAGCACAAGTGTTTTCGGCGGTAATAGCTCCAGCAGGTACGTTGCCGTAAGATAGCGCATGTTATAGGGCGGATCGTGGCGAATCAGCACAACGTCAAACGCATCCCCGGCCTGTACCAAAGCCGCGCCGCTGGCCAGCATCGGCGCGCCGGGTGCGGCAATAGACACTGGCGTTGCCAAAATCCGCAGCGCGCCCGTTTCCCGCACACGCAAATCTTCCGGCGTTGCGATAAACAGCGCGTGCCCGCGTTTCTGCGCCGCTACATAGAGGGCATAGGTGGTATCGGTCTTGGGGCTTATGGTCGACAGCGGTTCGATAAGCGCGAGAATGCGTAAGGGTTTAGAGGCCATAAAGCGTATATAATGCATTCCGCTCCTTTCGTACAGTGGCCTTTACTCCCGCTTGACGTCTGGCCGCGCGGTTCCTAGTATCGCACGTTTCCCATCTTAAAAGTTGTCCCAATGTCAAAACCATCTGTTCGCCCTGTTAACCCGTGTTTCTCCTCTGGCCCCTGCGCTAAGCGGCCTGGCTATAATCTTGCCGGTCTCAGCACCGCGCTGCTCGGGCGCTCTCACCGCTCTAAACCCGGTAAAGAGCGGCTGAAGCTGGTGATTGATAAAACCCGTGCTCTCTTAGGCGTTCCGGCGGATTACCGCATCGGTATTGTCGCCGCCTCCGATACGGGCGCCATTGAAATGGCGCTGTGGTCGATGCTGGGCGCAAAACCGGTTGATGTGTTTGCCTGGGAAAGCTTTGGCAACGATTGGGTAACCGATATTGTTAAACAGCTGAAAATCCAAAACGTCCGCACCTTTAAGGCGGATTACGGCCAATTGCCGGATTTAACGGAGGCAAACCCCGCGCATGATGTTGTCTTCACGTGGAACGGCACCACCTCCGGCGTCCGCGTCCCAAATGGCGATTGGATTAGCGGTACGCGCGAAGGCCTGACCTTCTGTGATGCAACCTCTGCCGTGTTTGCCATGGACATGCCGTGGGATAAGCTCGATGTCACTACGTATTCTTGGCAAAAAGTCCTCGGCGGTGAAGCGCAGCACGGCATGCTGATTCTAAGCCCGAAAGCCGTTGCCCGCCTTGAAAGCTATACCCCCTCTTGGCCAATGCCGAAAATCTTCCGCATGACCAAAGGCAACAAAGTGGCCGAAGGCATTTTTGAGGGCGAGACGATTAACACCCCCTCCATGCTCTGCGTCGAAGATATTCTGGATGCCATGACGTGGGCGGAATCCATCGGCGGGCTAAAAGGCCTTATCCAGCGCAGCACAGCCAATTTAAAAGTGCTGGAAGACTGGGTATCAACAAGCGACTGGGCGGCCTTTTTGGCGGCGAGGCCAGAGACGCGCTCCAACACCTCCATTTGCCTCGTTATCAAAGACCCGTGGTTCACTGCAAAATCTGCCGATGACCAAGCGGCCATTGCCAAAAAAATCGCCAGCCTGCTTGAAAAAGAAGGCGTTGCGCTCGACATCGGTGCGTATCGCGATGCGCCCGCTGGCCTGCGTTTGTGGGGCGGCGCAACGGTTGAGGCATCGGATACCAAGGCGGTAACGGCGTGGCTTGATTGGGCGTATGCTTCCGTTAGGGGTGAGGGGTAAGGGATGCGGCACGCGCCGCCTTTCTCATGCCTCATGCCTATCCCCTAACCCCTCCTTTATTTAATAAGAAAGACTCATTGAATATGGCAAAAGTCCTCATCTCCGATAAACTCAGCGCGCAGGCGGTGGATATTTTCAAGAAAAACGGCCTGACGGTTGATATTAAAACCGACCTCAAGCCCGATGAGCTGAAAGCCATCATCGGCGAGTATGATGCTCTCGCGATTCGCTCGAACACTAAAGTAACAGCGGAAATTATTGCGGCAGCTAAAAACCTGAAAGTCGTTGGCCGCGCCGGAATTGGCGTTGATAACGTGGATATCCCCGCCGCAACTGCCGCCGGCGTTGTCGTGATGAACACCCCCTTCGGCAATTCCATCACAACGGCCGAACACGCCATCGCCATGATGTTTGCACTGGCACGGGAAATTCCCGCCGCCAATTCCTCAACCCAAGCCGGGAAATGGGAAAAAAACCGCTTCATGGGCGTTGAGCTCACCGCGAAAACACTCGGCATTATCGGCTGCGGCAACATTGGCGCGATTGTGGCGGATCGTGCCCTTGGCCTTAAAATGCGCGTTGTTGCCTTTGATCCGTTTTTAACCTCTGAGCGGGCAAAAGATTTAGGCGTTGAGAAAGTTGAGCTGGACGCGCTCCTCGCACAGGCCGACTTCATCACGCTGCACACACCGCTGAATGACAAAACCCGCAACATCTTAAACGCCGCCGCCTTTGCCAAATGCAAAAAAGGCGTGCGCATTATTAACTGCGCGCGCGGCGGCCTGATTGTTGAAGCAGACCTCAAAGCGGCGCTGGATTCCGGGCAGGTGGCCGGCGCCGCGCTTGATGTGTTTGAGGTGGAACCGGCGAAAGAACACGCGCTCTTTGGCAATGATAAGTTGGTTGCAACGCCGCACCTTGGCGCTTCCACGACCGAGGCACAGGAAAACGTTGCCGTGCAAGTGGCCGAGCAAATCAGCGATTTTCTGCTCAACGGCGCGGTGGTTAACGCGGTGAACGCGCCGTCTGTCAGCAAGGAAGATGCGGGCAAGTTAAAGCCTTATCTCGACCTTGCCCAGATGCTCGGCGGCTTTGCTGGCCAGATTACCGAAACCGGCCTGAAGTCCGTTGCCATTGAATACAGCGGCGATGCGGCAAAGCTAAACACCCGTCCGCTCACCGCAACGCTGCTAACCGCGCTGCTTGCCCCGCAACTGGCCAGCATTAACGCGGTGAATGCCGCCTTGATAGCCAAAGAGCGCAACATTGCTGTTTCCGAAATCAAACGCGACCGCAGCAACGATTACCCCAATCTGATAACCCTCAGCATCAGCACCGAACAAAAAGACCATGAGTTTAAAGGCACGGTCTTTGGCGGCGTCACCCCGCGTCTTGTGCGTATTGAAGGCATTCCGATTGAAGCAAGCCTTGGCCGCACCGTGCTGTTCGTGCGCAACCTCGATAAACCCGGCTTTATTGGCCGCGTCGGCACCGTCCTCGCAGAAGCCGGCATTAATATCGCCAGCTTTAACCTAGGCCGCACCGGGGCGCAAGAAAGCGCCATTTGCCTGATTGATGTTGATCAAGCCATCCCTGCGGCAACCTTGGATAAAATTGCTGCGCTGCCTAACGTAGTATTGGCTCGTGTCCTTCAATTCTGATGCGGTCTTGCCCGTTGGTTTGCAAGATGTCACAGGAAAGCTGGCCGAAAAGCGCCACACGGCGCGGGCGGCGTTTTTAAACGCGGCAACGGCGGCGGGCTTTTCGCTGACCATTCCGCCGCTGTTGGAATTCGCCGATAGCAGCCGCGATGCGAACGCCTTTATGGTGATGGATCCGCACAGCCGGGCGCCGATGGTGCTGCGCTCTGATATAACGCCGCAGGTGATGCGCCTTGCCGCAACGCTGCTGCGGGATGCGCCGCGTCCGCTTAAGCTCTGCTATGCGGGTGACGTGCTGCGCAGCGCGGGAACGGCTTTGCGCCCCGAACGGCAATTCTTACAGCTCGGCGCCGAGATTTTTGGGGATACTCCGGCAAAGGCGCTTCCCGCCGTATTAACCCTGCTTTCCGCCGTCTTTGCCCGTTGGGGTCTGCCCGTTACAGTCGATATCTGCTTTCCCGGCTGGCTGCGCGGTGAGCTGAAGCGTCTTGATGCAGAGACCGCAGAGGCCGCGTTAAAACGCAAAGACTTTTCCGCGTTGCCCGCCGCTGTTAAAACGCTAGCCAAACAGCTTGCTGGTCACACCGATTTATCCAGCATCCCCAGCGTTTTCGATACGGACACGAAAGCCCTGCTCGCTGTCATTAAAAACCTTAATCTTCCGGGGCTCACGTTCACAACCGACTGGTTAGAACTCGACGGTTTCAGCTTCCAAACCGGCCCGTGCTTCACGATTTTCAACCCCGCCATTTCCGGCGAAATTGGCCGGGGCGGCGTCTATCAAACCGCAACAAATAACGAGCACGCCGCCGGATTCAGCGTCTATCTCGACCCTCTTTTACCCTATTTAGGAGCCTCCTCCGCATGAGCAACGTCACCGTAATTGGCGCCCAATGGGGCGATGAAGGCAAAGGCAAAATCGTTGATTGGCTGTCGGCGGGCGCGGATGTTATTGTGCGGTTCCAAGGCGGACACAACGCCGGACACACGCTGGTTGTGGATGGGGTAACCTATAAACTCTCCCTGCTACCATCGGGTATTGTTCGCGGCGGCAAGCTCTCCATCATTGGTAACGGCGTGGTTGTTGACCCGTGGGCGCTCTTAAAAGAAATTGAAACGGTCAGTGCACTCGGCGTTAAAATCACCCCGAATGAACTCAAGATTGCCGACAACGCGCCGCTGATTCTGCCCGTGCACAGCCTATCCGACAAAGCCCGCGAAGCGGCCAAAGGTGGCAGCAAAATCGGCACCACCGGGCGCGGCATTGGCCCCGCCTATGAAGATAAAGTCGCTCGCCGCGCTCTGCGGCTGTGCGATTTGGCGCACCCGATGACGCTGCGTGAAAAACTTGAGCCGCTCGTTGTGCATCATAATGGCCTGCTGCGCGGCTTTGGCGCGGAAGAAGTTAATCTGGGCGACATGCTGCAAAGCCTGCTGGAAATTGCCCCGAAAATAACCCCCTTCCGCGCCCGCGTGTTTGAAACGCTGTATCATGCCCGCAAAGCCGGCAAGCGCATTCTGTTTGAAGGCGCGCAAGGCATGTGGCTGGATGTCGATCACGGCACGTATCCGTTTGTAACCTCCAGCAACACCGTCGCCGCGCAAGCCGCAACCGGCAGCGGCGTCGCCCCGCGCACCACCGGCTATGTGCTGGGTATTGTGAAAGCCTACACAACCCGCGTCGGCAGCGGGCCTTTCCCCACCGAACAAGATAACCCCATCGGCGAACGCCTTGGCGCGCGCGGCCATGAATTCGGCACGGTGACAGGGCGCAAGCGCCGCTGCGGCTGGTTTGATGCGATCATGGTGCGCCAATCGGTGCGCATCGGCGGTATTGATGGCGTCGCGCTGACGAAACTGGATGTGCTCGATGGTCTCGATGATATTATGGTCTGCGTGGGGTATGACACCCCGAATGGCCGGATAGACTACTATCCCGCCAGCAGCGACGAAGCCGCACAGCTCACCCCGGTGTATGAACGGCTCGACGGCTGGCAGGAAAACACCCACGGCATCCAGCAGCTTGATAAACTCCCCGGCGCTGCTCGCCGCTATGTCGCGCGGCTGGAACAGCTGATTGAGGCGCCCGTTGCGCTGCTCTCCACCAGCCCCAAGCGCGAAGATACTATTGTGCTGGCCGATCCGTTTGCTGGGGTTTGACCTTTATCAACGGGCATATTTCTACAAGGGTCATCCTGAGCGGCGCAAAACCGATAGGTTTTGCGGAGTCGAAGGATCTCCCTTAAAATAACAAGAAGATTCCTCAACTGCACAAAACCTTACGGTTTTGTTTGCTCGGAATGACGTCCTTTAAAAAGGTGAGGGCTGTAAGGATTTAACCCAGCACTTCTTTCACCAGCGCGGTAATCTGTTTCAAGGTAAACGGCTTACCAAGGAAACGTATGTTCTCCTGGCTATTAAGCCGCTCGCGGATACTCTCTTCGGCATAGCCCGACATACAGATAATCTTCAGCGACGGCAGAATGTCACGCGCAAGCCGAATCAGCGTCGCCCCGTCCATTTCCGGCATCATCACATCGGTTACCATTAAATCAATATGCTGCCCGGCTTTGATTATATCAAAACCAGCCTCGCCGTGCCGCGCCTCTAAAACCTGATAGCCTTTGTTGCGCAGCGCCCGCGCCGTAAACAGCCGCACCGCGTCTTCATCTTCGACAATTAAAATGGTGCCTGTGCCCGCTGTTGTGCTCTCATTAACGGCGACGGCGCCGGAAATTTTTTCCGCTGGGCTTGCTTCCATTGGGCCATCATAGCGCGGTATCAGCAGGGTAAACGTTGTCCCAACCCCTTCGGCGGTATCCACCAAAACATGGCCGCCGGTTTGTTTCATAATACCAAAAACAGTGGACAGCCCAAGCCCCGTGCCCGCGCCCACCCCTTTGGTGGTGTAAAACGGCTCAAAAATCCGCGAGACCACCTCCGGCGGCATCCCGCAACCGCTATCCGTAACCCGAACACGCAAATATTGCCCCGGTAAAACATTATCCCCGCGCAGCGGCATGGGGCTATTGAGTGTAAAATTATCGGTGCGTATTTTAAGAATACCGCCCTTTGTCATGGCATCGCGGGCGTTCACCGCAAGATTCATGATAACTTGATCAAGCTGGGTTGGGTCAACCTTTACCCGCCAGATATCGCGGGAATGATCAACGACAAGCTGGACATACTCACCTAAAAGCCGGGTCAAGAGTGGCGATAGGTTCGTGAGTGCCTCGGCAATATTAATAACCTGCGGCACGAGTTTTTGCTGGCGTGAAAAGGCGAGCAACTGACCAACCAGTTTCGCGGCGCGGTCAGAGTTCTGATGGATTTGCTGGATATCTTGAAACGATGGGTCGCCCGGCAAATGCCGCTGCATCAGCAAATCACAAAAACCTATGATGGCGGTAAGAATATTGTTGAAATCATGCGCAACTCCGCCCGCAAGCTGGCCAACTGCCTGCATTTTTTGCGATTGCGAGAATTGCTGTTCCAAGCTTTTTCGCGCAGTAATATCAATACAGTGCAGCACATACCTATCGGCGCTGACACTGGTTGTTCCAACATAGCCAACATACACCGCAACAACAAAATCTGTCCAACTCTGCACTTGCAGCTCGATAACATCCGCGTTTCCCTGTTCACGCGCCACTTTAAAGGCCAGCTCTAAAATCTTATGGTCGGTTGCCGCAAAACAGCTCCAGATGTCATTGCCGGTGATATCGTTATCTTGATTGCCGATAAGCTGACGAAACATCGGGTTAGCGGTTTCAATGAGCCCTTCGCTCGTCACCGCAACAATTCCAATTGGCGCGGCCTTGAAATAATATTCATAGAGCGCCTGCGCCGCCAGCGCCTGGCGATACGATTCATCGCGTTTGGCATGGCGTTCGGATAACAACGCCCCAGCCGAACCGCGCACCAGTTCATCCCGTCCCAAAATCCAGAGAAAAACTAGACAAAGAATCAGCACAACCGCGACAATGCTCAAATCCGATGCGGGTATCATCTCAAAGAAAGACGCCGTGACCAGAAAAATACCCAGCAACACCGACAGCGTTGCCAATGCGAGATACAAAATCTGCCGAATCGTAAGGGTTGCGAGTTTATCCATGCATTAAGGCCTGCGCAGCTTTCCTTTTAAACGGAAGACATAGGATATGACATCCGCCACTGCCTTGTAATGCTCGAATGGAACCTCTTCGTCAATATCACAAGCAGCATACAGTGCCCTGGCAAGCGGAGGATTCTCAACAATAGGAATTTTATGCTCAATCGCCAGCTCACGGATTTTCTGCGCCAGAAAGTCAACACCCTTCGCCAAAACGATGGGCGCGCCGGATTGTCCTTTTTCGTATTTTAGGGCAATGGCGTAGTGGGTTGGGTTCGTGATGATAACACTCGCCTCCGGCACTTTTGTTAAGGCGCGTTTGCCGGCGCGTTCTGCCCGCTGTTGCTTTAATTTTCCTTTGATGTGCGGATCACCCTCGGTATCCTTATATTCCTCGCGCAGCTCATGCCGGCTCATGCGCATTTGCTTTAAAAAGTCAAACCGCTGGAAAACATAATCCAGCACCGC
>JAJTHO010000063.1 GCA_021297975.1 Alphaproteobacteria bacterium | reverse complement strand
TTACACCCTCACCGCCGCAACGAGCAGCACACTGGAGATTAGCAACAGCGCTGCAACGCTGACTATTTCCGGCGCATCCACCAACACCACTGGAGCATTAACAAAAGCAGGCGCAGGCGGCTTAACGCTCTCTGCCGCGAATTTATACACTGGGTTAACAACGGTTAGCGCAGGCACGCTTAATTATGGCATTACCAATGCGCTTTCCAGCGGCGGCATAACTGTAAACGGCGGCACCTTAGATATTGGCGCGTTTAACGATACCGTGGGCGCGGTAACCTTAACCAGCGGCACGATTACCGGCACAACCGGCGTTCTCACCGGCACGTCCTATGCGGTACAATCCGGCACTATCAGCGCGATTCTGGGCGGCTCCGGCGGGCTCACCAAAACGACTACTGGGACAGTAACCTTAACACGGGCAAACACCTACACCGGCGCAACTACCATCAATGCCGGCGTGTTAAGCGTGGACACGCTGGCCAATGGCGGATCAGCTAGCAACATTGGTCAGTCGACTAATGCGGCGGGGAACTTGGTCTTAGGTGGCGGCACGCTGCAATATACCGGAGCAACGTCGAGCATAAACCGCGCTTACACCCTCACCGCCGCAACGAGCAGCACACTGGAGATTAGCAACAGCGCTGCAACGCTGACTATTTCCGGCGCATCCACCAACACCACTGGAGCATTAACAAAAGCAGGCGCAGGTGGCTTAACCCTCTCCGCCGCGAATTTATACACCGGGCTAACAACTGTTATCGCTGGCACACTTAGTTATGGCATTGCCAATGCGCTTTCCAGCGGCGGCATAACCGTAAATGGCGGCACCTTAAACATGGCAACGTTTAATGATACGGTTGGCGCAGTAACGCTGACCAGCGGCACGATTACCGGCACAACGGGCGTTCTCACCGGCACGTCCTATGCGGTACAATCCGGCACTATCAGCGCGATTCTTGGCGGCTCCGGCGGGCTCACCAAAACGACTACTGGGACAGTAACCTTAACCCGTGACAACACCTACACCGGCGCCACCACCATCAATGGCGGCATCTTGAGTGTTGCCACACTCGCAAACGGCGGCACTGCTAGTGGCATTGGTCAATCAAGCACGGCGGCAGCA
Organism: Alphaproteobacteria bacterium; assembly: GCA_021297975.1. Classification (GTDB taxonomy): domain Bacteria; phylum Pseudomonadota; class Alphaproteobacteria; order JAJTHO01; family JAJTHO01; genus JAJTHO01. The sequence continues at coordinate 20,641 of JAJTHO010000063.1, read as the reverse complement.
AATCTGGTCTTAAGCGGCGGCACATTGCAATACACCGGCGTCAGCATCGCGACAAACCGGAATTTCACTCTTACAGCAAGCACGAGCAGCACATTAGATGTGACCAACACTGCATCGGTACTTACTATTTCGGGCGCATCCACCGCCACCACTGGTTCTTTAACGAAAACAGGGACAGGTGCACTGGTATTAAGCGGCGCGAATCTCTTTACCGGCGGCCTTAGTGTAAACGCAGGAACACTGCGCCTCGGGGCATCGAATGTCTTGGCGGATACCACGGCGCTTACCGTTGCTAGCGGCGCAACATTTGACCTGAGTAGCTTTAATGAAACAGCAGGATCTATCAACAGCAGCGGCATCGTTACCCTTGGCACTGGCAACGCCTTCACCACGGGGGGCAACCAAACTTTTACAGGACAGATTACCGGCGGCAGCGTGACACTAAACAGTACAGGCGGCAGCATCACCGCGAACAACACAACCAACGATTTTATCGGTACAGTAAGCCTGTATAGCGGCGGCGCGCTCTCTATTATTGATGCAAACGCGCTAACCCTTGGCACGGTCGTGGCAACCACGGTTGTTGCCAGAGCCTTAGCGGGGGGCATCAGCACCACGGGGCAAGTTACCGCGTCCGCAACCACAGGCACAGCGCTAGAGCTGAGCGCTGCGACTAACTACATCAATACCGCTGGAGTCAATGCCTTGCAAACGGGTGCGGGTGGGCGGTGGATTGTCTATTCTAACAGCCCAGGTACGGATACGCGCAATGGGCTTGTAGCAAATTTCCGTCAATATAACGCGCCGGTGGGCACGGCGCCCGTTGCCAGTGGTAATGGCTTTTTGTATGCCGTTGCGCCTACCCTAACCGCGAGCCTCACCGGGAGTCTCAGCAAAGTTTATGACGGTACAACTACTTTTGCGGTTAATGCCGCCAACTATGCATTATCGGGAGTCCTTAGCACCGATACCATCACGCTGAATAATCCCGCAACAGGCACTGTTGGCAGCCCCAATGTGGGCAATGGCTTGAGCCTCACTGTCACGGGGGTTGCGCTGGCTAGCGCGGTTAATGGCGCGGAAACAGTTTACGGCTACACGCTGCTGAGCAGCACTCTAACCGGCACTATAGCCGCTATCACCCCGGCAAGTTTGACTATCAGTACTGCGGATATCACTAAAACTTTTGATGGAACGCTTGCGGCCTCCGGCTCACCCCTTTTGGTCAGCGGCACACTCTACGGCGCGGATAGCATTAGCGGCGGCACGTTTGCCTTCACCAACAGCAACGCGGGTATAGGCAACAAAACGGTCACTGTTAACAACGTAACCGTCACCGATGGCAACGGCGGCAATAACTATACCGTCAGCTACCTGAACAACACCACAAGTTCCATCAACAAGGCATTGCTGGGTATCAGCAGCGCCAACATCAGCAAAATCTTTGATGGAACACTGGCTGCCTCTGGTTCCCCACTGTTAGTTAGCGGCACACTTTATGGCTCCGATAGCATCAGCGGCGGCACGTTTGCCTATACCAATCCTAATCCGGGCACTGGCAATAAAACCGTTACAGTTAAAGACGTTAGTGTAAACGACGGCAACAGCGGCGGCAATTATCAAGTAAGATACATCGACAACACCAGCAGCAGCATTACCGTTTCATCAGAAATTGTCCTTGTTGATCGGGAAGTTAGTAGCGCAATCCGTATCAACACCTATTCAGACATCAGCAAGATTATTGATGATGTCTTCCCTCTTAACACCAATTTTGACGCAAGCATAATCAACAGTAATTTTCTTTATTTGGATCCGGCAATAACGCCGCCTGCTGAGGATGAATACCCGCCCAAAAGTTAAAATTAGCCAGGCCTGAAGCCCCGTTTAGAGCCGCTATTTTAATCTTTTGTTTACCTCCTTAAGCGTGCTAAGTCGCTCGGATGCGTGATGTCACCAAGCCGCTTGCAACCTTGCTTTCCCTTGTGCTTTTAAGCGCACAGGCTGTTGCGCAAACGCCCGATATTGCCGATGCGTTACGTCAGATTCCAGCAGCGCCGGCGATTTCACAGCAAGAGCCCCTGCCATCTATTGTATCCCCCACAACACAATCGCAAACCATCCCGCTTGAATCTGGGCAAACTATCAGCATCTCGCGTCTTATTCTTGAAGACAGCACTGTCATACCGGAAAAAGAAATTGCCGCGTTTCTTGATCCCTTCGCGGATAAAGAGACAACGATTGGCGAGCTGCAATCCCTCGCCCGGCGCTTAACCGAATGGTATCAGCAGCAAGGTTATATAACCTCGCGCGTGGTGATTCCCGCACAGGATATTAGCGGCGGTGTTGTGCGTCTTAAAGCACTCGAAGGCGGATACGGGACAATGACGCTGAACAACACTTCGCTGGTTGCAACGGAAACCCTAGCCGCGATAACAGAGCCGTTGCAGGATGAAGAGATTGTCGCCCTTAAAGATATCGAAGGCGCCCTGCAGGCAGTGAGCCGCCGCGCCGGGGTTATTGTGGAAAACGTTGAAATTGCACGCGGAAACATACCACAATCATCTGATTTTATTATTACAACAACACCCGCTGCGCGCCTTTCCGGCTATGCCCTTGTTGATAACTATGGATCCGCGTTTACCGGGAAAAACCGCGCCAGCGGCCGGGTGGAGCTTGCCTCACCCACCGGAATTGGCGACAAACTCTCTCTCAGCGGCCTAATCACCAATGGCCAGTATTTAGAAAATTATCAGGCCGCTTACACCCTGCCGATCGCCGCAAACGGATTGACTGCGGGGGTTGCCGTATCGCGCACCACCTATCAGCTGACCAGCACCTTTTCGTCCCTGGATGCAACGGGAGTAGCGGAATCGTTCGAGGCCAGCGTCTCGTATCCTTTCATCGAAACGCGGGATTTTTCCCTGAACGGTACCATAACCGCAGAACATCGCGATTTAGTTGATGAAATACAATCAACAAGTACCATTATTCCTAAATCTATTGATGCAGTAACCGCTGAATTATTGGGCATTCGCAACGATACTTTTCTGTCCTACCCTAACGCACTCGGCGCCAGTATCGCCATGACTTGGGGCAATTTAGATATTCAAGACGCCGTTGCTGCGGCGCAAGACCGGCTCGGCGCACAAACCGAGGGCGATTACGCCAAAATAAACGTGTCGCTGAGCCATAAAACAACGCTGTCAACAACATGGGAGATTGTATTATCGCTGCGCGCGCAACAAGCCTTACAAAATAAAAATCTCGATGGCAGCGAAGATTTTTCCATTTCCGGGATAAACGCGGTTAACGCCTATCCATCGTGGGAATTTGCCGCCGAAAACGCCTTTTTCCAGAGTGTAGAAGCACGCTACAGCGTGCCAGAATATGGGCATGTGCAACTAACGCTGGCCCCCTTTTTTGAAATGGGGCGTGCCATGGTAGAAAATAAAACCGGCAGCAATACCGCGCAAACACTGTCCGCAACCGGGTTTAATGTGTACACGACTTACGGTGATTTTTTCGCCACTACAACGCTGGCGCAGCGTCTTTCCAGCAAAGCCACCTCCGAAAAAGTTCCCGAGCGCTTAGTATTGATGAATGGCGGCGTGCGGTTTTAGTAAGCCGCACCTTTTTAAAAGGTTAAGCCATTATTTTACTGCGCTGTCCAGCCGCCATCAATAGGCAGGGAAATCCCGGTCATGTTGCTGGCGGCATCGCTGCACAAAAAGGCCGCTGCTTCGCCGATATGCTCCGGGGTGGCAAAGCGGTGCGACGGTTCCTTTTCGTCCAAAAGCTCATGCGTCGCTACAGCCGCGCTGATGCCCTCTTTAGCGGCGCGGTCATCAATCTGTTTTTGCACCAGCGGCGTCAGCACCCAGCCGGGGCATATCGCGTTACAGGTTATGTTGCTCTCGGCGTTTTCCAGCGCCACAACTTTAGTAAGCCCTAAAATCCCATGCTTTGCCGCAACGTAGGCGGCCTTTTCCTTAGAGCCCACAAGCCCATGGCATGAAAGGCGCTGGACAGGTTGATGGCGATAATCGCATCCCATTTATCATCGGGAAAAGCCTCAACGCGGGATGTGTGTTGAATCCCGGCGTTGTTAACGAGGATATCGACGCCGCCAAAGTCGCTGTTGCCTTGGGCTATCATGGCGCGAATGTCGGCAGGTTTGCTCATATCCGCGCCAGAATAGGTGACTTTAACCTTATACTGCGCGGCCAAATCAGCGCGGATTTTTTCAATATCCGCCGCCGCGCCAAAACCATTCAGCAGGATGTTTGCGCCTTTTCCGGCCAGCACATGGGCAATCCCAAGGCCGATGCCGCTGGTTGAACCCGTTACGATAGCAGATTTTCCGCTTAACATACGCCGTTCCACTTCCGTGGCAAGTGTAGCTTTTGCGGATAAGATAATCCAGAGAAGCTTTGCCCGCCCCTTTCAGGAAAACTAGGGATACCGCGCGGGAGTTTGGATAGGGAATGATGGCGCAAGCCTTTACAGGTGCGAGTAAGTTTTTTATGGTGTAATTCAACCTTGGCGTGTTTGCGTGATCAATGACTCCAGAACAATCGATTAAGCGCCTTGCCTTGCAAGGGCACGATCACGAACGGGAACAGGACTTTTTCGCATCGGAAATACAGTCGTTGCGCGCCACTAAAACTGATACGCCCCTTGGCAAGGGGGCAGAGCGTTGGTGGGGCGGCCTGCTTTATGAAAAGCTCAGTGATTTTGGGCGCTCAGCCTATCTGCCTTTTCAATGGTGGCTGATTACCCTTGCGGCAAGCGTTGTGGTGTATTCGTGGCCGCAGTTGCCCGCTGCCGCAACGAACAACATACTTTTAGCGCTGTCGATTAGCGTGGCGCTCCTTTTATGTATTCTTTATCCACTACTTAGGAAGTCCGGCCAAAGTTTTTGCAATCTCGTTTTTAAGTGCGTGTCCGCGTTGAGTTACTTCATTATTATTATGCCGCTGTTGACAAGGGTCAATTGCTTGGTTGGAGACGGAAGCGCGCTGACAAACGCGCTGTTCTTATCCCTGAAGCGCTCCTTGATTGGCTTAGGGCTTAACAACAGCGAGCATCAAAAAGATATTGTAGAGTGCTTGTATAAAAGCGGCACCATGCCCTATTTGCATTCTTTCTGGGGCATTGGGCAGATGCTGTTTTCGTTGGTGTTGATTTTTCTGTTTCTTTTGGCGGTGCGGGCGAAATTTCGGATTAAATAACACGCCCCTATTTCACCAGCACGTCCGCCGTCTCCCCCCTACCCGCTCGACAACTCTGCCAGTCTGTCCATAACGCAGCACCCGCAGCAAGCGAAACAGATGACACTTTTATTACATCCCCAAGAGGAAATATTTTTTTAGATGTTTCTTTACAACGATTTAGACGCCATTGCTTTTGTAAAACAGCTGCGCTAGCCTTAGTCAAAATAACTAAAGGCATCACATATGAATATATCCGTCACCGGCCGGCACATGAGTGTCGGGCAATCCCTCACCAACCACATCGAAGACGCCCTGAAGACCATTTCAAATAAGTATCTGGGGCGCGCCACCGATGCGGTGGTTGTTATTGATAAGGACGGCGCACAATTTAAAGCTGGGATTACCCTTCACGTTGGCACAAAATCAGGCCTTACCATCCAAGCCGAAGAAACATCGGATGAGGCCTATGCCGCCTTTGACGGCGCGGCAACACGGCTTGCAAAACAGATGCGCCGCTATAAAAACCGCCTGACGGATCATCATCTTCATAAAATCAGCGCGTTTGAAAAGCATTCTACCGCATCGGAAAAAGTTGTCGCCCGCACGAGCACATCGGACGAAAACGGCAACGGTAGCGCCCCGGATGACGCCAAAGATCACACGCCGATCGTAATTGCGGAAACAAACAGTGATATTAAAGTGATGTCCGTCAAAGACGCCGTAATGCTTATGGATATAAGTTTAAAACAATTATTAGTTTTTAAGAATAGCAAAAGCGGCCAATTGAATGTTGTGTATCGCCGCCCAGATGGCAACATCGGCTGGGTGGAACCGGACGCAAAAGCAGCCTGAACGCTGTCTTTGCCCCTGTGTAACAGAAAGGTTTTGTCTTTATGACACTGAACGATCTCCTCTCCCCTACCCGCGTTACCATGGCGGCGAATGTGAGCTGTAAGCCCTCAACGTTGGGGCTTCTGGCCGATTTGGCAGCGGAGCACACCCCTTATGCGCGGGGTATTATCCTTGATGCGCTGTCTGAGCGCGAGCGTTTGGGCGCAACAGGCATCGGCAAAGGTGTGGCGTTGCCGCATATCCGCCTGATTGGTTTAGAGAAAATGCTTGGTTTCTTTATTCAGCTGCAAACGCCGGTGGATTTTGGCGCAATTGACGGCAAGCCGGTGGATTTGGTGTTTATGCTGCTGTCCCCGTGTCAGACCAGCCGGGATAACGCCGCCGCCCAGCATGTTCAGGCGCTGGCCAGCATCACCCGCCTGCTGCGCGAGCCGGGCGTGTGCGATTCGCTGCGCACGGCGGATTGCAATGCGTCGGTGTGTAAAGTGCTCAATGTTACCACCGCGCCGATGCGGATGGTGGAAGCGGTTGCGTAATTTTATTAAATATCTTGCGTAATTTGTAATTTTATCGTAAAACTTTACGATGTCAGCTATGTACGTAATAAAAGAAATGCGTCATCCCGACCAAAGCCGCTTCAGCGGCTGCGTGGAGGGATCTTCTCTAGGATACAAGGAGATATCTCGACTTCGCAAGGCGCTGCCTTGCTGCGCTCGATATGACAACCTTCTTTTTTCAGGTACAGCGTGATGTTAGGCCTTTTTTCTGCATTACTAGAGGCTCTTACCAAAGGAGCGACGAGCGGCTTAAAGGGGCTGCAAAGCTCGCTTGGGGGCGGTTTAAGGCTGTTTACAGCAACCAGTTTGGCCGTATCGGCCATCCTGCCCACAACCGCAAGCGCAGCAACACTACTCAACAACACGGCGCTAAACCTAGGCAACCTAGCGGGTTCAGCGGCGCAAACGTCCCTGCAGGTAAAGCAACAAACCACGAGTGCGGTTCTTTCTACCAGTAAGTTAATAGCGCAAGCGCCCTTGGAAGCAGCTGGCTATGCCGCACAGCCCGTTGGGGCACTGTGGCAGGGGACGTATCAGGTAGCCCGTGAGAGTATGGTTGTATTAGGGGAGATAGGCGCAAAAGCTGTTAGCGCAATTGTACCTGACCCAAAAAATCCTTTCACTTGGGAAAAAGAAGGTTTCAAACCGCTGCTATCCGCGCGCCAAGGAGGCGGCAACAGCAGCGCCGCTTGGGCGAATTTCAACAACATCGCCCGCATGGCTGCGCCTGCACCACAAGCCGCGCCGCCGATTGACTTTAGCAACAGCCGCTAGGCGAATACACTTTTTAATTGTAATGCGCAATTATTACACTAATAATACCCCCATGCCGCATGCCATCCCCCTCACCCCTCTCCTCCCCCCCGCCTTTCCCGCGCGCGGGGTTGAGGAAATCGAAATTGTCGGCTATCGCGAAGCGCCGCACACGGGTGAGCTGCGCCCGGTGAAGATTCTGGTCAAGCGCCCCGCTGCCACCTCAAACCCCGCCGCAACGAAAACATCGCTGGATTGGCGCAGCTTTCTTTGTGGTTTAGCGACCGGCGCGGCTCTGGTTGCGCTCGGCGCGCTGCTCTAACCACAAGAGCAGCGCAACCGACAAAAGCCCCGCCCCAATCAGCAGCAGCGCCAGCGGCGCAGCATCCATCAGCCGTTCATCCGCCGCCGCCTGATACAACTGTATAGCCGCGGTATCAAACCCCACCGGACGCAGCGCCAGCGTTGCGGGCAGCTCTTTCAAGACGTCCAAAAACACCAGCGCCGCCGCCGCGCCAATCCCCGGCCGAAGCAGCGGCAGATGCACCCGGCGAAACAGCCGCCACCGCCCCGCGCCGAGTGTCTGCCCAGCGGCATCCAGCGTGCCGCGAATCTGTTGATACTGGCTGCCTATCGCATCCCCGGCAACGGCGCTAAACCGCCAGATATACGCCAAAAGCACCGCCGTCACACCGCCGGATAACAGCGCCTCACGCGGCAAGAGCGCCAGTGCCATCATCGCGACTACCCCGCCCGGCAGCGCATAGCCCAGCCGCCCGGCACTCATCGCAACAGCATAAACGCGGCCTTGACTCAGCCGCCCCATCCCCTGCACCAGCAGCGCCAGCGCCGTTATAATCCCCGCGCCTAAGAGCGCCAGAATAACGCTGTGCAGCGCCGCAAGCCCCATGCCCGGTTCGGGCTGCCCCAGCAGCGAAAGCTGCAGCAGCGCCGCAACCGGCAGCACAAAGCCGCCCACAAACGGCACAACCGCCAGCACGCCGCATAACGCCAGCAGCCAGCGCGGCAACGCAAGCCTCAAGCCCCCGTGTGCGCCGCCCCCCGCTGCGGCCTGCTGTGCGCCATACAATCGCTGCTCTAGCCCGCGCAGGCCAAATGCCACCACCACCAGAATCAGCGCGAGTACCGCCGCCAGCGCGAGGCTCTGATAGCCATACCACGCCCGAAAAATCCCCACCGCCAGCGTCGGCACGCCCAGATAACTCACCGCGCCGTATTCCGCCGCAACCTCCATCATCACCAGCAGCATCCCCGCCAGCAATCCAGACCGCACCAGCGGCAACACCACACGGCGCAGCACCTGCCCTGCCCCCGCGCCAAGGCATTGCGCCGCCTCTAAAAGCCGCCCCGCATCGCGCAGCAGCGCCGCCCGCACGAGCAGGAAAACATACGGATACAACACAAAACTCAAAACCAGCGCCGCGCCAAACAGGCTAAACAACCAACTCGCCCCCGGAAACACCGCCCCATACACATACGCCGCCACATACCCCGGCAAAGCCAAAGGCAAGAGCGGCAACGCGCAAAGCCAGCGCACCCGCCCTAAAGGCGTCAGCGTCAGCAACAGCGCGCTGCTCACGCCCCATACCGCCGATAACAAAGCCGCAAGCGTCAACAGCATCGTTGTCGCTTTTAGTTGATCTGGCAGCGTTGTAGCCATGACATGCATAAACAGCGCGCGCGGGGTATCAAACGCCGCCATGCCTAAATACAGCAGCGGCAGCACAAAAAGCGCTAAAACCAGCGCCCCCGGCAGCATCCACACGCGCCGCTTGGCAGCCGCCCCTATCTGTGAGAAAGAAAACATCCGCTGTTTTTAGCCTATCTGCGAACAAGAGTCATTACCCATGTCATTCACGAACCTTGAACCCCTGCTGCTGTATCGGGATGCGCTGATGCTGGTGCTGAATAAACCGTCCGGCGTTGCGGTGCACCCCGGCTCCGGCGGTGCGGAAAGCATTGAGGACGGCTTTGAAAGCATCCGTTTTGGCTTGCCGCAAAAACCGAATCTGGCGCACCGGCTCGACCGCGACACCAGCGGCTGCTTGATTTTAGGGCGGCACCGCCAAGGCCTCGCCCGGCTTGGCCGCCTTTTTGCGAGCGGCGGTATCAGCAAAACGTATCTGGCGCTGTGTGAGGGCACGCCGGCGGATGCCGCTGGCCTTATCGATAAACCGCTGCGCAAGCAATCCACCCGCAAGGATAAATGGTGGATGGAGACCCACCCGGACGGCCAGGAATCGAAAACGCGCTATGAGCTGTTGAGCACGGCGGGCGGCCTGTCGCTGCTGCGCTGTTTTCCGCTGACCGGGCGGACGCATCAGATACGGGTGCATCTGGCCTCGATTGGTTGCCCATTATGGGGAGACCGGGCGTATAACCCGGCGGGGGGCGAGGGTTTTTTGCTTCATGCCGAATCGGTCAGTATTCCGATTTATGAGAAGAAGCCGGTGGTGGTGGTGAACGCGCCGCTGCCGGGGGTTTTTCAGGAGAAATTGATGGCGGCGGGGTTGGATGCTGCGTTTTATACGAATGACAGCCCCTGATAGGAAACCTATCGCTCATTAGGCTTCTGTTTTATGGGCGTAGCTGCTTCTTGCGTCGGCTTACCGCCATTCCGATAGTATGCATCACCATATTTTTGAAGCGTATTATTGCAAACTGCTGGCGTGCTTTGCATTTGGTTCAAAATGCTCTTTGTTGTGGGCTTTTCGCCATAATCACACTCACTTTCTAAGACTTGCAAAGGCGTCCCCTTTCGAAGAAGACTTTGTTCTATTTTGGAGCGTTCATAGTCAAATTGCTTTCTAGCCCCAATATCCATAATGCTTTTTGTCAAAAGATAATGAAATCCCCATCCACCGACGCCTAGCACAGTGATGGCGGCTACCCAACCAACCAAAGGATGCGCTTTCTCTGGTTGGCTTTTATTCGGCGGTTTCTGAGTAGGATTTGCGGACGCGGGCTTGCTTTTAGCCGTTCCTTTTTTTTCCTCTAATGCCTCCGCCTCTTTACGCAGTCGTTCTTCCTCTTGCTTAGCTTCAAGTAGGTCTTGCTGAACCCGCAGCGACGCTCTTTCTTCTTTTAATACTCTTGCTTGTTGTTGGGCAATTGCACTTATGTCTTCAGCCTGTTGCGCTAGCCGAGCATATTTTATAGCTGCCAGCGCTTGCTTTTTTTCTGCATCATGTCGTACCCATTCTAAGGCTATAGCATCGGCTGTTTTCTTCAGCCACACCACAAATCCAACAATAAAGTCGGAAGCCCAATTTTGATCGCTCATTATGCACCGTGCTTCTTTTCTACAATCCAAAGCAAAACGGGCAGATGGGTATCTTGTTTCCAGTCTCCAACAAAGAGGAGACTTAAAGGTGCCGCACTATAAAAACGTAGATTCAACACGATAAATACCATTGATATAATAAATAATGCTATTATATATAATATATAATATTATTTCAATTTAATAATTAAATTAATGATTTTCGATGAGGAATTATGCGCCATTCTTGCGACACTATTCCCCTAGGCCAGATGCGGTTAAAACTAATGTAATGGCGCCCGATTTCATCGCCTAGGATTAGAGCGTATCGCGCCGCAACCAGCCGCTTGATTTACTCACCGGAGAAATTGACGGCGGCGGGGCTGGGGATTTAAGCCTATTTAATAATTTATTATGATTTTTGCATAAAATATGATATTATTACGCAGAATTAAAAAGGATGCGTTGGTATGATTGATGGAAACAGCTCGTTGAAAGAGTTATTAAAAGCACTAGATGATGCGATATATCCAAAAGTTAGTTTGGCGTTACCTGGTTTACGTATATATACACGTTTCATTTGGATACTTATTTTATACGCCGAACAGCAACCGCAGATCCCCAACGGTCATAAGAGCCGAAGGCTTTAGGAACAAGACCTTCATCCGTAATTATCACCGCAGTAGCGCCTAAGGGAGCAGCTTTTGCACGCATTGAATTATACATTTTAGCTGTTTGATCAGAACCAAAACCCGTGACCGTTAGGGTTCCAAGCTCTTCATATTTATAATCCGGTTTGGTTTTTAAAATTTCAACTGTATTTGGATCGGTCGCATCATAAATAGATGAAGAAGTTTTTGTCACATCAATGCTCGCGCAAGCTGAAAGGACTAAAAATACGAATACCATAAATGTTCGCGCTTTAGTTCTACTCATTTTTCGACCCTCCGATATTAATAATTTATTGTACTGAATTTACAAAAGAAACAGCTAATCAATCAAAACAGCATATGCAAGTAAAAAGCACATTATAGAAAGTTTACAACTAGCGTGCGCATAAAATTATTACACATAACAATCTCAACTAATCAGCCTTTCGATATACTGGCCGTAACTGGTTTTGCTATACAGCTTTGCCGCAGCGGCTATTTGTTCGGGTGTTAACCAGCCCTGACGATACGCAATTTCTTCCAAGCACGCGATGTGCTGTCCCATTTGCCCTTGAATCGTTTGCACAAAATTCGAGGATTCAGAGAGGCTGCGGAAGGTGCCGCTGTCAAACCAAGCAAAGCCGCGCCCCATTTTTTCCACATACAGCGCGTCTTCCTCTAAATACAGCCGGTTTAAATCGGTTATTTCCAGCTCACCGCGTTTGGAGGGCTTTAGTTTTTTCGCCTTGTCCACCACGGTGTGATCATAAAAATACAGCCCCGTAACGGCATAGTTTGAGGCCGGTTTCTCAGGTTTTTCCTCAATGGAGATAACCTTACCCGCCGCATCAAACCCCAGCACCCCGAAACGTTCGGGATCGCGCACCAGCGCCCCAAAAATCGTTGCGCCCCGGTTCGCCCGCCGCGTTGCGGCATAGAGCCGCCCGGTGAGCCCTTCGGAATAAAAAATGTTATCGCCCAAAACCAGGGCTGCGGGGCTATCTTCGAGAAATTTTTCACCTAGGATAAAGGCCTGCGCCAAGCCGTCGGGAGACGGCTGTACCACATATTGAAAGCGCACGCCAAAACGGCTGCCGTCGCCCAAAAGCCGCTGAAACGCGGGCTTATCATCGGGCGTTGTTATCAGCAGGATATCCTGTATCCCCGCCAGCATCAGCGTGGAAATAGGATAATAAATCATCGGCTTATCATAAACCGGTAAGAGCTGTTTTGAGACGCCTTGGGTTATAGGATAAAGCCGTGTTCCAGAGCCGCCAGCGAGGACAATGCCTTTATAGGGTGTGTTCATGGCGTAAGTGATATCGCGTAATATGTGCGCGGCAACATATATAATTAGTATCTTTTATGATATGCATTTCATGTATTATCAATGCAACGCAGACTCAAGGAAATTTTATGGCAAATCATAATCCTAATCTTGAAGGCCTTAATGAGGGACGCGGGAAAAGACCTAGACTAAACAATGATACAGTAGCCATGAGAATGAGCTCTGAAACCAAAGAAATACTGACTAGAACAGCGGTCAGCTATGGTTGCTTATACGCGGGAAAAGGACACATACCAACCCTTCTAGATAAAATAGCTAGGAAGGAGCTTATTGTTGTGCTCGCTCCACCACCACTCCCAACAGACGAAGAAATGAAAGCCATACGTGAGGCGTATTTGCAAAATAAGGCTAAGAAGGACAACAAAGAGCGTTAATGCCGTTTGAAGACAATGGTGCAATAACCGCGAAAACGCCTACGCCCCCAGTGTATCCACCGCAAGCACGATGCTGTCCTCAACCGCCTTAACACTATCCGCGATATTGCCGGGAATAAGCCCCACGCCATCGCCCGCCGTAAGCCGCGCTGCGCCCACCGATACCGCGCCGCTGGCAACATGCAACCACGTGCCGGGGCTGGCAATCTTGAGCGGCACTTCCTGCCCCGCGCTTAACCGCGCAACGCGAATAGCGGCGGCGGCATTGAGCGCCACGCTGCCCGCTTCGCCGTCAACACTCGCGGCCAGTTGCCACACGCCCGCCTCACCCTTCGTTAGAAAATTGCCGTCCCAATTGCGATACGACGGCGTTAGCCCTTTTTCCTTTGGAAAGACCCACAATTGCAGAAAATGACCGGGCGCCTCGGTGGATGCGTTAAACTCACTGTGGCGAATGCCGGTTCCCGCCGTCATCACCTGCACTTCACCGGGCAGGATAACCCCCTCCCCGCCTGTGGAATCGCGGTGGGCAAGGCCGCCGCTGAGCACCAGCGTGATAATCTCCATATCCTGGTGGCCATGGGTGGGAAAGCCGCTGCCGGGGGTGATGTAATCATCATTCAGCACGCGAAAATTATTAAACCGCCGCCAATTCGCATCCTGATAATCGCCGAAAGAAAAGGTGTGGTAGGACGTTAGCCAGTCAATTTTGGTAAGGCCGCGTGTTGCGGCCGCACGGTGGAGCATGGAAGACTCTTTCTCTTATAGAAAGAATGTATTCTTTAGCGGGCGAGCCGTCCACCCTCGGTGCGCACTTTTTTTCCGCCCATCGCCTCATACGTGCCATTCGGTGCCGGGCGAATCCGGCCATCATTGCCGATAATGTGGATGGTTGGCGCGGGCGCAAGCTCAAGATTTCCTGTTGGGTTTGCGCCAATACTGACCACGCCGCCTTGGCTTTGCGCCGATGCCAACATCGGAAACGCTGCCAAAAATAACGATAATAGGATACTACGCATAAACCCCTTATGAAACGACCGCGCCGGGCATAGTGTGATTTTTGACACATTTGCTTGCTAAAAAAAATGAATTGTGTTAACTTTTGTTTAAGAGAATGGGAACAAAGGTTAACGCTATAAGAAACGCTTAACCAATCTTAAGGAGAGTTTACCGTGCGTGTGTTATTAATCGAAGATGATTCATCCATTTCCAAAACCATCGAACTAATGCTGAAAAGCGAAGGCTGCGTGATTGATGCAACCGATTTGGGCGAAGATGGTCTCGAAATTGGCAAACTCTATGACTACGATATCATCATCCTCGATTTAAAACTGCCGGATATGGACGGATACGACGTTCTGAAACGCTTCCGCGCCGCGAAAGTAAACACCCCTATTTTGATTCTATCGGGTATGTCCGAGCCGACCGATAAGGTTAAAGGCCTTGGTTTCGGCGCCGATGATTATCTCACAAAGCCCTTTGACCGCGCGGAACTGATGGCGCGTATTAACGTCATTGTCCGGCGCAGCAAAGGCCACGCCCAGCCAGTAATTCAGACAGGCCGCCTGACGGTTAACCTTGAAACACAAACCGCCTATGTGGATGATAAAATCCTGCCCCTTTCCAATAAGGAATACGCGATTATTGAGCTGCTTTCCTTACGTAAAAGCGTCACCATCACCAAAGAAATGTTCCTCAACCACCTCTACGGCGGCCTTGATGAGCCAGAACTGAAAATCGTTGATGTGTTTATCTGCAAGCTGCGCAAGAAACTCGCCGCCGCAACCGGCACCGAAAAATACATCGAAACTGTTTGGGGACGTGGTTATGTGCTGCGCGATCCCGATGATTCAGCCAAAGGCAGCAAAAAGCCGACAGCTTTTGCGGCAAAAGACGTTGCCTTTAGCGAAGCCGTTTAAAAAAAGCACTCCTTTGTAAAACAACTAATGGGCGGTATAGATTTTCTATACCGCCCCTTTCATTTACAGAGACGGAGAACTTTAAGCGCAGTGCGCACAATAATTTTCATATCCAGCCAGAATGACTGATTCTGAATATACCACAAGTCACAGGCCAGCCGCTGCTTCAAGCAATCAATATTATCAACTTCATTACGCAATGCCGAGACTTGAACAATTCCTGTAAGTCCCGGCCTGACTGCATGGCGCTGGTTATAGCCCGCTATAATAGCCGGATAATACATAGAGTGAAACACCGGTTGTGGGCGCGGCCCCACAAGGCTCATCTCCCCGCGCAGCACATTCCAGAGCTGGGGCAGCTCATCAAGGCTCGTCGCCCGCAAAAGCGCGCCGATGCGCGTAATCCGCTGATCGCTCTCTTTTACGTAATCCAGCTGCATCATTGGCGTGTTGTGTGGCCGCATTGAACGAAATTTATAACAACGAAACGGCACGCCCTTTTTACCCGTACGCAGTTGGCTATAAAGCGCGCCGCCGGGGCTTTCCAGTGTTACCACAGCCGCAATCAACAGCAGCAGTGGGCTAAGCAGCAACAGCGCTGCCGCGCTAAAACATACATCAAGCAGCCGCTTCCATAACGGGCTGTAATGCGTGTAATAATTTATACTGGCTAAGTCATCCGGCAGCGTCAGTGCTGGTATGGGAGGCAACTTCCAAAACGTTGCACGCAGCGCGTTATACGGCATAGCTGCAACTTTGGCGTTTGATGGCGACACATCGCTATGGTTTAATGGTTTGTGCATACTAATATATAATTATGCTCAACCATAGCATAAGATAATTAATGAATAGTTTATTAGAAAAACTATTTAACAACCTTTGCGTTTATTCGCACGCCAGAGCAATCATATGGATAGCGCTTACAAACAGAAAAACCCCTTGTTGCGGTGTCTTTGCGCACGCAGCGAATCAATGTATATTGATGATTTTAATGGCCATTACGTCCATTTCTTCTCGCGGAGACGCCTATTACACAGGGCGCTTTCACTGGGCAGACTATATTTGTATCCGGAATATAACCTTGAAAAAATGGTGGGCCCACCCGGATTCGAACCAGGGACAGCCCCGTTATGAGCGGGGAGTTCTAACCGCTGAACTATGGGCCCTTATGCGATGAAACGCGCCTCAAAAAAACAGAAATGCGGCCAGCTTGCAAGCGTCATCAATAGCGAAACTGAATTTCCACCCGCGTTTGGTCTTTTACGGTTGCGCCGGGGGTACTCAGCGTTTCAACATTACCAACAATATTAATCCCCGCTGGCGGCACGCCTCTATCCATCAGGGCTTTGGCGGCGGTCATGGCATGGCGGCGGGCAACGAGTTTGCTGTCATCGGCGCTGCGGGGCTTACCGTCGCTGGCAACGGCCGCAGCATAGCCGTTTAATTGAACAATCCCGCCATGTTCCCGGTGCAGGTTTGCGACTTTATCCAGCACGACCATGTCATCAAGGTGCAGCTCGTTATTCGTGCCGTTAAAAAACAGACTGGCGACATCAACATTCTTGCGCCCTGCGGTATTGCCGGGAAGCGATAACGGTGTTTTTGTTTTTTCAGGTGCACGTGCCGCCTGCTCATCAACATTCAGACCGATGTCCTCTTCACCCTCCTCAAAGCGGCGCGGGGTCTTGCCGTTATTCACAGCTGTTGGGTTTTTCTCTAAAATAGCGGCTTCGAGCGCAAGGTTTTCTGTTTCTTCGTTTATACCTGCAGCCTCTGGACGAAGACTACGCACATTGCCGCTGCGGTTTTTTTTCGGATCGTTCTGTGCATTCGGCGCTGTTTGCTGAGGATTTTTACGCGGCATGGTGGTTGCGTTCTCATCAAACGGCACACCGGCGGGCGGGCGTCCGCCGCGAATAATCTTTGGCAGCTCGCGGCTTTCTTCGGCTGCGGCAACAGGTTCTGTTGTTGGCGCCGGGACAACCGGTTGAGCTTGAGTCTTAACAGGCGCGACCTTCGGGGCTTTTGGCTCCTTTGGCGCTGAAACAGCAGGCGCGGGCTTTTTTGCAGCGTCTATGGGTGCAGGCGTCGCGATAGGCGCAGCCTCGGCAACAACTAAGGGCTTAGGCGCCTCACTCAACACCGGCTTGGTTATATCGGTGCGCTGGCGAGCGGCTCTATCCAAATAGCTGGCAACGTTTTCCATGCCGAAATGCCCGGCAAGGCGCGGCGCTTCCGCGGCGGGTTTGTCGCCTTCATTAGCACGGCGCAGCGCGGTCATCGGGTCAACCCCGCTCAGTTGGCCGTCGCTGCTGCGCTGGGGCATCGGCGCGCCGGAACTAGGGGCAATCGAGTTAATGTTAACCGGCGTGTTGGTTGGCGTGGTTGTACCAGACCAGCCGCCATAGCCGAAATCATAGCGCGCATTGCCGGTATCAGCGGGGATGCGGCCTTGTTGCGGCGGGATGAAATTGGTTGCCGGCACGGCAAACGGCTGCTGTTGCTGTTGCATTTGCTGCATTTGCTGCGCGGCAAAGGGATTCTGCTGGTGCGGCTGTTGGAATTGCGGGGACGGCAGCGCGTTCTGGCTTGTTTGGCCAAAGCGGCGCCCGGCGTTTTGCAAGGATTCAAGCACCTGCTGCTGTTCTGGATTTTGGCTGGCCTGCGGCAGCATGAGAGCGGCTGTTGCCGGGGATAAACGCGGCTGCTCAACGCCTTGCGCAGGCATCAGGAACGACTGCGGAATCTGTTGCGGTGCGTTCTGTGCGGCAAAGGTTCTTTGGCCGCGCTGGGTGTCTATCCAACCGAGCATTTGTTGTTGTACGGCGCCTTCAAAGTTGGCCATTTGCGGATCGGGGCGTTGAAACGACAGCGGGGATGCGACGCTTTCGATGCGCGCCAATGGCTGTGGAGTAAGCTGGGGGGTAAGCTGGCGAGGCTGCTGCTGAACGGCAAACTGCTGCTGTTGCGGCTGGATATTCTGCGCACTGTTCTGATTGGGGCGTGCGTTGGTGTTAAGTTGAAATTCGGCTTGGGTGAAAGGCTGATTCGGTAAAAACTGTCCTGATGGTATCGGCGCTTCGGCAACTTGCGGCTGTGCGGCATTAAACCAAGCGGATGTGCCCGTCCCTGCCCCGCTGGTGCAGCCCGGCAAGCTCAAGAGCGCGACTATTATCGCCAGCTGTTGTTTCCTTTCCGCCACAGTGTACCTCCCGAGTCGCATTATTGTTTGTATATTTCAGGTTGTGTTCGAGGCCACCAGACACTACTAGGGTTAAGGAAAGGTTAACGCTACTGTTAACTTTTTTCGAGTGCTCTGTGTGGTAAAGATACAGAGTTAAGACACGGCTTACCGTGAATATAAAGAGAGATACCGATACCATGACCAAAGTTGCAGCCCCCAAAGCCCCCGAAGAAGCGCAAACCATCAAAACGCCAGACCCCATCGATATGGCGCGGCAGATGGCCGATATCGCCGTGCGCGGGCAACGCGTGATGCAGCAATACATTGAAAAACAGCAAGAAAACCCTCAAGGCATGAGCATGGGCGATCCGCTTAATGTTGGCCATGCCTTTATGGATTTCACCACCAAATTGTGGGCAAACCCCGGCAAAATAGTCGAAGCGCAGGTTAACCTTTGGCAGCAATACACCAGCCTGTGGCAGCATTCGACGCAAAAGCTGCTGGGTGAAACTGAAGTCACCCCGGTGATTGAACCCTCCAAAACCGATAAACGCTTTAAAGACCCGGCGTGGAGCGAAAGCGTTGTCTTTGATTTTATCAAGCAATCCTATTTATTAACGTCACAGTGGATGCAAACCCTCGTCAAACACACCGAAGGGCTTGATGATAAAACCGCGAAAAAGGTGGATTTTTACACGCGGCAAATTATTGACGCCTCCTCGCCTACGAATTTCCTGGCAACAAACCCGGAAGCCTTGCGCCTGACCATGGAAACCGGCGGGCAGAGCCTCGTGACCGGGCTTGAACACCTTGTAAGCGATTTAGAGCGCGGCGGCGGCTCACTGAAAATTTCAATGACCGATTATAATAAATTCAAAGTTGGCGACAATCTGGCTATCACACCGGGTAAAGTGGTGTTTGAGAACGATCTGATACAGCTGATTCAATACACCCCCACAACGGAAAAAGTGCAGGAAATACCCCTGCTCATCACCCCGCCGTGGATTAACAAGTATTATATCCTTGATTTACAAGCCAAAAACTCATTCGTGAAATGGGCGGTCGATCAAGGCATCACCGTGTTTATGATTTCATGGGTCAATCCCGATGCGGATGATGCGGGCAAAACCTTTGAAGATTACATGCAGATGGGCATCATCGCGGCTTTGGATAAAGTGAAATCGCTGTGCGGTGTTGAGAAGGTCAACACCATTGGTTATTGCCTCGGCGGCACGCTGCTTGCCTCAACCCTCGCCTACCTGACGGCAAAAAAACAAATTGCACAAATCGCCAGCGCGACGTTCTTCACCACCATGCTCGATTTCACCGATGCGGGCGAATTGTCCGTGTTTATTGATGATGAACAGCTTGAGGCGCTTGAGGCGCGGATGAGCAAGCGCGGCTTCCTTGACGGCTCAGAAATGGCCACAACGTTCAACATGCTGCGCGCGAATGACCTGATTTGGTCGTTTGTGGTGAATAACTATCTCTTGGGTAAAGAGCCGTTCCCGTTTGATTTATTATACTGGAACGCCGATTCAACCCGGATGCCGGCCGCGATGCACAGCTTTTACCTGCGGAATATGTATCAGCATAACAAGCTGGTGCAAAAAGGCGGCGTGACGCTGGACGGCGTTGCCATAGACCTCACCACCATCAAAACGCCCAGCTTCTTCCTCTCCACCGCTGAAGATCACATTGCGCCGTGGAAATCAACCTATGTGGGCGCAAAGCTGCTGAAGGGCGATGTGACGTTCTGTCTCGCCGCCTCCGGCCATATCGCGGGGGTTATTAACCCGCCCGCGAACCAGAAATACTGGTACTGGCTCGGTCATGATGATGCCAAATCGGCGGATGCGTGGCTTGATGCGGCCAAGAAAACCGACGGCTCTTGGTGGCCGGCGTGGGTGAAGTGGCTTGGCGCGTATGGCGGCAAGCAGATTCCAGCGCGGAAAATTGCGGAAAGCGGCGCTAAGGGTAAGAAAATGGAAGATGCACCGGGACGGTATGTGACGGTGCGGAGTTAGGCGCAGTTCAATAAATTGAGCGCTCCCGCCCAGCCCCCAGGCGGCTTTGCCGCCGGGCGGGAGCGCTGCGCCTTTCGGCGCTCCTTATCTACTCTGCTCCTTCGTGCTTCGCCTAAGACGGCGGAGAGTTAGGAACTGAGAACAGTGTGTTCAAAGGAATTATGGAGTTGGTGGATTCAGCAAAGAAACCATTTGTACGGGTAAACAACCAGTCCGCCGTCGCTAAAGCTATGGCGGACACTCCGTTTCGCAAGACCGCGCCGCAGGCGCGGGCGAAACGGGTGGTGGCGTATTCTACCTAATCATTCTAACTTTTCAAATGCTACGCAAGATGTTGTAATATAGTCATTCCAAATAAGAATTAGACAGTATTTGTTCGAGAGATAGGCCTGAAAATATTCTTCGTTTTTTAAGGATAGCAAAGGCTTGCTCGATAGGGTTGAAGTCTGGGCTATAAGTGGGTAGCGGTAGAAGAGAGTGT
>JAJTHO010000075.1 GCA_021297975.1 Alphaproteobacteria bacterium | reverse complement strand
TACTTGTTGCCAAAGCGCCCGTGTTAAGCCAACCTTTCACAGATTTAACGGCTGACTTAAAGAAAGCACTGCGGATTTTATGCACAAAATATGGCGCGGCAGCCTCAACGCCGTCTTCTTTGCCTACCGAGCGGTAATATCGCCTCTTTTTGGCGTTAAAAGTTGCCGCTATCATCCGACCTGTTCGGAGTATGCCCGCGAGGCACTAATAAAACACGGCGTTTTCAAGGGTGGGTATTTATCCATAAGGCGGCTGCTTCGCTGTCACCCTTGGGGCGGAAGCGGGGAAGATGCGGTGCCCTGATTTGCTAGTGTTGTTGTGAGGACGATTGTGATAAGGAGTGTTTTTGTTTTCATGAGGTTTTCTTTAGTACACAGTTGCATCAATATTCAAAAAGGAAAGAACGTTACCGCAAAAAGAATGCAAAAGAGCCTAGCCAACGAAGTTCTTGCATAAACATAAAAAATAACATATATTTATGTTTCATAGTAAATTACTTGGAGATGAATATGACTGATATCAAAGAAGACCTTAAAATTCCAGATGAATATTGGAAAGATTTTACAATAAAAGTAATTGATAGTATAAAAAATGTACCTGATGCAGAGAAAATTAAAACTGGAGCAGAATATTGGCTTGGTATTACTAGAGAATCTCTTGAAGGGACGCTTTACCGAACGCCAGATGGCTCTAGGAGTGGTGGTTTAGGGTTAAATAGAGTTTGTGAGGCTTTGGCTAATGATGAAACATTAAATCCTTATATACAGAATTTGCCTGATTATGAGGAACTTCTCGCCGAATGGGATGGAAACGTACAAGAAACTTTAGAGATGATAATGCAAAATGGATTCGCGCGAAAAGAGTGAAGTTAAGGGTAGTGCTGTAGGCCACCAAGTTAAGAAGTGAGGAGGGGGGGCTGCACCCATTTAATTGTCAACAGAGCCTAGTAAGATTTTTGTATAATCGTCTTTAGGCTTGCCAAAAACCTCCGTTATGCTGCCCCCCTCCACCACCTGCCCGCCTTTGAGCACGAGCACCTGATGGCTGAGCGCCCGAATCACGTTGAGATCATGGCTTACAAGGATATAGGTTAATCCCTGTTCAGCTTGTAATTTCTGTAATAAAACAACAACCTCTGCCGCAACGTTTGCATCCAGCGCCGAGGTCGGCTCATCAAGCACCAAAACCTGCGGCTTTACCGCCAAAGCCCGTGCCAGCGCGACACGTTGCCGCTGCCCCCCGCTCAACTCATGGGGATATCGGCGGGCGAAATCGGCAGGCAAGCCCACTTGTGCCAGCAAGGCCGAGCAGTCTGGTTTAGCCGTACCGCGCCAACCCTCGACAATTATTTGCTCAATCAGCAGTCGCGGGTTGAGGCTGCCGAAGGGATCTTGAAAAACAATTTGCATCGCGGAACGTGCGGCGCGAAGAGCCTTACCCTGTAAAGTCTGCCAATTTTTTCCCGCAATGATAATCTCGCCCACACTTGGCATCAGACGCAGCAACGCCCGCGCCAGCGTTGTTTTCCCGCTGCCGCTTTCACCGATAACCCCTAGCGTTTGCCCCGGAAGCACATCCACGGACAGCGGCGCAAGAATAGTGTGCTGGCTGGATTTCCAAAAGCTACCCTGGCCTTTGACGCTAACCCCCACCCCGCGCAGCGAGACGATGGGCGCGGCGCCATTTGCGGCTTTAGGCGTCGGATTGGGCGGGTATTGCTGGTTAAAAAGCTGGCGGGTATAGGCCTCTTGCGGATGCGCCAAGAGCGCCGCCTTTTCGCCACTTTCAACCACCCGGCCATGTTGCAACACCATCACCCGATGCGCCCATTGCCGCACGAGGTGTAAATCATGTGTTATCAGCAAGACCGCGAGATTGCGCTGAGCTTGAATTTTTTTAAGCAAAGCTAACAATTGATGGCGCAAATGCGCATCCAGCGCCGTTGTCGGCTCATCCGCAATCAGGAGTAACGGGTCATTCAGCAGCGCCAGCGCGATCAGCACCCGTTGGCGCTGGCCGCCGGAAAGCTGGTGCGGGTAGCGGTTTATTAACGCGGGCGGCAACTCAACATCTTGAAATACGGCGTGTATTTTTCGGTCAAGCTCTGAGCGGGATAAGCCGGGCTGATGCAGGGTTAGCCCTTCGCTAAGCTGTTTGCCTAGGCGTTGCAGTGGGTTTAATGCCGTCATCGGCTCTTGGAAAATGCAGCTGGCGATGCGCCCGCGCAGGCTTTGCAGCGTGTTCGGTGCGGCGGACAAAATGGGGGTATCTTGAAGGATAATCTGGCTTTCCGGGCTGTAATCCAGTTGCCCGGCCAATAGATTCAACACCGACAGCCCCAAAACCGTTTTGCCGCTGCCGCTCTCCCCCACAATTGCCATCGTTTCGCCCGGTGCAACGGTTAAACTGACCGCATCTAAACATGGTTTTACCGTGCCGGGGAAGCGGGCAGTTAGATTTTTTATGGTTAACACAGGAGCGGTCACGCCTTGGTGTAGCCGCGTTGAAAGGATTTGTTAATCCTTTCGTGCTACATTACGGAGATAAATATTCTTGCAAGGATGATATTTGGGTGAGTACGAGTGTTCCGCCATTTGACGGCTACAATGCTGTCCTAGAGCCCCGCCAAGCCGCGGCGGCGATGAACTCGGCTGCCTATACCTACAAGCGCAAGCTAGAACGCTTTTTCAAAAAGCCCGATCAAACCGTTTCAAAAGAAGACGTTGCCGCCTTTTTGGCTTATAAGCCGGGGATGAAGGCCGATGAGGTTTGCAGCCTGGAAACACAGGTAAAAAAGATCCGCTTTCGCCAGCATGTGGGCGCGGTTGATTTGCGCCTTGTTGCCAATGAGGCTGAGCCTTTCCCCGTGGCGCAATTTGCGTTTTTAGATCACCTGATGAACCGTAGTGATACGCAGAACAGCGTGACCAGCCGCCTGCTGGCGCTGCTGAATGGTCAGGATAAAGAAAGCTGAGAACGAACGGCTTAAGCAGCCTGCAGCAGTTTTTCCAGCTTTTGCGTTGCCTCGTTCTCGTCAATCGCCTCAATCGCGGCAATTTCCCGTGCCAGTCTATCGAGCGCCGATTGGTAAATCTGGCGTTCACTATAAGACTGATCCGGTTGCAGCGAATTTTTGTGCAAATCGCGCACAACTTCGGCAATGGATGATGGATCGCCCGAATTGATTTTCGCCTCGTATTCCTGGGCGCGGCGTGACCACATGGTTTTTTTCACCTTGGCTTTGCCTTTAAGTTTCTTCAGTGCCGTTTCCATTTGATTTTTTGAATAGATATGGCGAAGGCCGGAGGTGCTGGCCTTATTGAATGGCAGGCGCAGCGTCATGCGTTCTTTATCGAATTGAATGACAATAAGTTTCAGCTTATGCCCAGCAATTTCCTGGTTTTCAAGGCCGGTCACTTTACCCACTCCATGGGTTGGATAGACCACATAGTCGCCTGATTTAAATACTACTTTTGCGTCGCTCATGCACGGATTCCGTTATTTTTATGTATGGTCTCGTGCTCTTCTTAATGCAATTTATTTGCTGTTATATAGAAACATAACACAAAATTAGTGCCGCTGCACGGATTATCGTATAAAATTTTATTTATTCAATTAAACGCCGCAAACGCGCCAAAGCACTAACACCGCGCTTGCCTGATAGTGATACAGGCCATATAAACTGACCCCATGACAACATCCCTAACCCCCATCGACCAGCCCGAAATCACCATCGAAGCCGAAATGCGCAAATCGTATCTCGATTACGCGATGAGCGTGATCGTGGCGCGGGCGCTTCCCGATGTGCGCGATGGCTTAAAGCCGGTGCACCGGCGGATTCTCTATGCGATGAAAGAGGGCGGCTATGATTCGACTAAGCCGTTTCGTAAATCTGCCCGTATCGTCGGGGATGTTATGGGTAAGTATCACCCCCACGGTGATAGCGCGATTTATGATGCCATGGTGCGGATGGCGCAGGATTTTTCGCTCCGGCTGCCGCTGATTCAAGGGCAAGGTAACTTTGGCAGCATGGACGGCGATAACCCGGCGGCCATGCGGTATACTGAGGCGCGGTTGTCAAAAGCCGCCGAAGAACTGCTGCGCGATATTGATAAAAACACCGTTGAATTCCGCCCGAACTATGATGATTCCGAGCATGAGCCGGTGGTTCTTCCCGCGCAATTCCCGAATTTGCTGGTTAATGGGGTGGGCGGTATTGCCGTCGGGATGGCAACGAATATCCCGCCGCATAACCTGGGCGAGGTGATTGACGCCTGCTGCGCCTATGTTGATAACCCGGATTTGACGCTGGAACAGGCGATGGAGTTTGTTCAAGGCCCCGATTTTCCAACCGGCGGCAGTATCCTTGGCCGCAAAGGCATTTTGGATGCCTTCCGCACCGGGCGCGGTTCTGTTTTAATGCGCGCAAAGCATCACATTGAGCCGTTTGCCAAAGACCGCCAAGCCATTATTATTGATGAAATTCCGTATCAGCAAAATAAAGCCAACATCGTCACCCGTATTTCTGAGTTGGTGAAAGAAAAGCTGATTGAGGGCATTTCCGAAGTGCGCGACGAATCGGATCGTGACGGCGTGCGCGTTGTGATTGAGCTTAAGCGCGACGTTGAGCCGGAAATCATGCTCAATAAGCTGTATGCTTTAACGTCACTCCAAACCAGCTTTGGCGTGAACACCGTTGCGCTGCACCAAGGCCGCCCGATGACCATGGGCTTGATGCAGATTATCAGCGCGTTCGTTGCCTTCCGCGAGGAAGTGATAACTAAGCGCACCCGGTTTGAACTCATGAAAGCCCGTGAACGGGCGCACGTCTTAGTGGGCTTGGCCGTTGCGGTTGCGAACATTGATGAGGTTATCAAAATTATTCGTGCGGCGCAGAATCCTGAAATTGCCCGTGAGAAATTGATTGCCCGCGATTGGCCAGCGGAAGGCATCATGCCGCTGGTGGCGCTGGTTGATCCGGGCGTGGATCAGGGGCAGAAAACCTATAAGCTGTCGGAAACGCAAGCAAAAGCCATTCTGGATCTGCGTCTGCACCGCCTTACAGGATTAGAGCGCGATAAAATTGTTGATGAGCTAAAAGAAGTCGGCGGCAATATCGCCGGGTATCTTTTGATACTTAACGACCGGGGCAAAATGCTGGCGGTATTGAAATCAGAACTCATCGCCGTGCGCGAAAAGTTTGCCAACCCGCGCCGCACAGAAATTATCGACGCCGGTTATGAACGCGACATCGAAGACCTTATCCAGCGCGAAGACATGGTGGTGACGGTTAGCTATAACGGCTATGTCAAGCGCGTGTCGCTGTCCAGCTACCGGGCGCAAAAGCGCGGCGGCAAAGGGCGCAGCGGCATGACGACCCGCGAGGAAGATTTTGTCTCCAATCTCTTTATCGCCAGCACCCACGCGCCGCTGTTGTTCTTTACATCCGCCGGGCGCGTGTATCAGCTGAAAACCTACATGCTGCCGGTGGGCACCTTGCAAACTAAGGGCAAACCGCTTGTTCAACTGTTGCCTAAGTTAGAGGGCGGGGAACGCGTGACCGCGATTCTGCCGCTTCCCGATGACCAAGCGCAGTGGGAAAACATGTCGATTCTGTTTGCTACCACCAAAGGCAGCATTCGCCGCAACGCCCTTTCCGATTTCACGAATATCAAGGCGGGCGGCAAAATGGCCATGCGCTTAGAGGAAAGCGACGAATCGTTGGTGGATGTGGTCGCCTGTACGGATGCGGATGATGTGATTCTCTGCACCCGTTTGGGTAAAGCCATTCGTTTTAGCCTTGATGATTTGCGCGTGTTTAACAGCCGCGCCAGCACCGGGGTGCGCGGGATTCGTCTCGCGAAAGGCGATGTGGTCATCAGCATGGCAACGGTTCGCCATGTGGATATAACATCCGAGGAGCGCATAGCGTTCCGCGCCGAATCCGCTCGCCGCCGCGGCGCCGAGGTTGAGGCCAGCGACGATGATGATGCAAGCGGCACTGTTGTTGCCCTGTCGGCCAAACGCTATGAAGAACTCGCGGCGCAGGAGCAATTCATGCTCACCGTCAGCAGCAATGGCTTTGGTAAACGCAGCTCGCTGTTTGAATACCGTCTCACCGGGCGCGGCGGGCAAGGCATTGCCGCGATGGAACTCACTGGCAAAAACGGTCAGATGGCCGCCGCCTTTCCGATAGTGGATTCCGATCAGATTATGCTCGTCACCAATAAAGGTCAGCTCATCCGCTGTCCTGTTGGGCAAATCCGCATCGCCGGGCGCAAAACGCAGGGCGTGACTATCTTTAAAGTTGCGGGCGATGAGCAGGTGGTGAGTGTTGCGAAAGTTTCGGAAGGTGAAGACGCGGCGGATATCGCAGGCGAATAATAGAAAGCCCCCGTAATTGCGCTGTCTTTGCGAGCGCAGCGAAGCAATCCATGTTTTTAAGGACTGCTTCGGAGCAAAGCTCCTCGCAGAGACGCCGACGATAAAGGGTCGTTTTCATTGGGAATGATTACAAAAAGACCATCCCTGTTTTCACAAGGATGGTCTTTTTTTGAAAAAACGCTGTTGATTCGTCTTACTGAAAAAGCATGAAAAATTTAGGCTGCACCGGGCTTCGGACTGAAATGCTCTTTGAACTTATTCGGCACGTCTTTCCAAGCATCCGCATCTGGCAATGCGTCTTTTTTCTTAGAAAGATTCGGCCAGGCGGCAGAGTAACTGCGGTTGGTTTCAAGCCATATCTCCGCACCGTCCTTAGAATCAGGAATAATTGCCTCAGCCGGGCATTCCGGCTCACACACACCGCAATCGATGCACTCATCGGGATTGATGACGAGCATGTTTTCACCCTCGTAAAAACAATCAACAGGGCACACTTCCACGCAATCGGTGTATTTACATTTTATACAGGCTTCGGTGACAACAAATGTCATAGCTTCCTCTAATCTATCAGGGGAACAGTATGTATACTATAGGTATTCTAAGAGCAATACTGTTGTTATCAAAAAGGAATATCATCATCCAAATCGGCCATAGCAGGCTGGCGGGCTGGGCTGTTTGGCGCTCCGCCGAAACTTGCGTTACCATTGCCGCCTTGTACGCGGCCAAATTCATAGGGAGCCTCGGCTCCGCCAGCAACACGACCCGCACCGCCATTACCACCGGGGGCATCAAGCAGTGTTAGCTCGCCTTTAAATTTTTGCAGAACAATCTCAGTTGAAAATTTTTCAACGCCCGCGTTATCTGTCCATTTACGGGTTTGCAGTTCGCCCTCTAAATAGACCTTTGAGCCTTTTTTCAGGAATTTTTCCGCAACTTCTGCCAGTTTTTCATTGAAAATAACAACGCGGTGCCATTCGGTTTTTTCTTTTTTCTCGCCGCTGGTTTTATCGCGCCATGTTTCGGAGGTGGCCAAGGATAAATTGCACATTTTCTGGCCATTGTTCATGGTGCGGACTTCGGGATCGCGACCAAGATTGCCAAGAAGAATCACTTTATTTACTGAGCCAGCCATAAACACACCTCGTTATCGCCTCATACACAGGCTATCCGCCACGCGCAAGGCCTATTTCTGTGCGCCGGCGGATTTGCCGGGATTCAGTATGTTATGAGGATCAAAGAGCTGTTTGAGCTGGCGTTGCAGCCGCTGCGTTGTTTTATCCGTAGTCTGTGCATAATCTTCAAGGCGGGCAAGACCAAGGCCATGTTCGGCGCTGATACTGCCGCCACAATCGCGCGCCAATGTGAATACACATTCATTCACTTCATTTTTACGCGTTAAATCAGTTACAGAAATATTATAGTGAATGTTTCCATCTCCTAAGTGTCCAAAGGAAATGAGCAGCGCATCAGGATAGAGCGCGTGAATTTTTTGTCCTGCACGTTTTAGAAATTCCTGAATACGGTCAAGCGGGACGGCAATGTCGTGTTTGATGCTGGGGCTATAATCACGCTGTGCCCAAGGTAATTCGCGGCGTGCTTGCCAGAACAGCGCTGCGCGTTGTTCGTTAAGATGCTCAATATTGAGCGCAGCGGCAAGATTGGCGGCAAAGTTGTCTAGATTAAAGAGTGCGGCGCTGCTGCTGCTCTCTAAGCGTGCTAGTGCTGCCAGTTTTTTCGGCGAATCCAATTGCGCCATAAGTTCTGGGCGCGTCTGTTCTAAGAGGTGCCAGCACGGCGCAGTTATAAATTCAAAAGCTGTGAGTGTGTGATTGCTTTCCTGTTGAAGCCTTTTATACAGGGATAGTAATTCATCTATTTGTTCACTTACTATTAGCAATGTTGCCGATTGTTGCGGCTTTGTCTGTAGTGCTAACGTTGCGCTCGTTATAAGAGCGATCGTTCCCTCACTTCCAATAAGTAATTGTTTTAAATCAACGCCTTCATTTTTTTTCCGTGTTGGCGATGCATCTGACCATATCGTGCCATCGGCTAAGACGGCTTCTAAGCCCAGCACAAGATTGCGCGTCATGCCATAGCGTAGGACGTTGATGCCGCCTGCGTTGCTGCTTATATTGCCGCCGATTTGGCAGGTGTCGGCTGTGGAAAGACCCAGAGGGAAGTAAAGCTGTGCGGCAGACGCTGCATCCTGCACCTGACGTAGCGTGCAGCCCGCTTCAACTGTCATGGCGAAGGCATCAGGTCTAAGACTTTGAATTTTATTCATCCGGCTAAAATTCAGCAGCACTTCACCCGGCGCGCAAACCGCGCCGCCAACAAGCCCTGTATTGCCGCCTTGTGGAACAAGAGGAATTTTGTTGGCCGCACAGCGTGTGACTATCGCCGCGACTTCCGCAGTAGATGAAGGCAGTAAAACGAGGGATGGTTCACTCACATACGTGCCCCGCTGTTCCTTGGAATAAAGCGCTATGGCGTCGGCATTTGTGAGTAAACGTTCAGGCGGTAGGATGTCGGCAAAGAGGTTTGCAGTTACAAGGGTCATAGCTCGTACCCTCTCATGTTTTAGGGCGCGGGTAAATAACCATCAACTTTGAGAGTATCGCCGATATTGATATTGGTGCGCCCAACCGTTCCGGCGTTGAGTTCTAAAACAACATTGGCGGGAACTTTGGGAGAGAGAATTGTCTCTGATAAAGGCGCGGTGTTACGCAGAATATCAACCACGCGGCCTTGTGAGTTTGTGAACACCATGTCCAATGGAATATAAGTGTTTTTCATCCACATGCTGATATCGTCCCGCGAAAAGATAAAGAGCATACCGTGTTGTTGCGGCATGGTTTTGCGATACATCAGGCCGATTTTCTGTTGTTTCTCGGTAAGGGCTAGCTCAACAATGAAGGTGTCGGTGCTGCCGTCGTTGCGCGTTAAAATAAGCGGCGCAGTTGGAAGCTCCGCCTGTGCTTTGCTGGGCGCGCTGTCGCAGCCAATCAGAAAGCAAACAACTAGTAGCCCAAGAAACGCTCTCACGCGGCTTGTCCTGTTAGCCGCGCTTTCGCACGCTCTAAACCTAGAAGCGGCAATAAAACAGGCAATTCGGGCCCGTGTTCCATGCCGGTAAGCGCGAGGCGCAGCGGCATAAACAGCGCTTTGCCCTTGCGGCCTGTTGCTGTTTTCACGGCCTCTAACCAGCCGGTGTAATGCTGTAAATCGGTGAGCAGCTCGGCGGCTTTAGTTGTGAGCTCCGCATCCGTTATCGTTGGTTGAAGCGGTGTGCGTGCGATAGTATACCACACGGAAATTTCAGGAATAGTTTTGAGATTGGGGCGCACTGCTTCCCAAAAAGCTGCGTCAATACCGTCAAAGCCCAACGCTTTCAGGCGTGCCGCAACATCCGAAAACGGCAGTTGTTGCAGTAACCTAGCGTTTATCGCGCCAAGCTCTGCATCATCAAAACGGGCGGTGGAGGGGCTGTATTTGGCTAAGTCAAATTCAGCAACCAGCGCGGCTAAATCTGGGCGCGCCTCAATCGCATCAGAGCT
>JAJTHO010000196.1 GCA_021297975.1 Alphaproteobacteria bacterium | reverse complement strand
GCGGCGCTGGCAGCGTTTTTGTTGTCAAACGATGCGGCATGGATTACGGGTGAGATTATCAGTGTGGCGGGCGGACGTGCCCACCTCAGACCAAAGGGATAAACAATGCGTCTTTTTCTGTTACTGATGTTTCTGGTGTTACCGTCTGTTGCGAACGCAAAGGTGGTTGTGGATTATATTTTTGATGTCAAGCGCAAGGGAAGTTCCATCGGCACGCACCGTGTGACGGTGAATCAAACAAAAGACGGCGAGAAGGTCGACGTGTCTATTGACCTTGCGGTTCGCTTTGCCGGGGTCACGGTATACCGCTATACCCACCGCTCTGTTGAGCTATGGACAGGCGGTGTGCTGCAAAAATTAGACAGCACAACCGATGATGATGGCCGGCTGTTTGCTGTAACGGGAGTTCGCACAGCAGAAGGGTTTTCGGTAACGACGGCGGACGCTGCGCCCGTTATTCTTGGCGGTACGATTGTCCCCACCAGCTATTGGAATAAAGCCATAACCAGCGCAACAACCGTGCTGGATAGCCAAGACGGCACTGCACTCAAGCTCAGCGCGAGTCCCGTTCCCAGCAGCTACAGCGTTAACGGGAGAGAGGTAGCGGCAAATTTGTATCAGCTGCGCGGCTCTATTCCGATTGATTTGTGGTACACCCAAAACGGCACGTGGGTAGGCCTGCGCTTTGAGCGTGACGGTGCCGCGATCACCTATTTTCTTAAGAACAATTCGCAATTGCCTGAGTTGCTTGACGCACAGGATGTTGCTCGATAAGGTCTTTTAAACCAACGAGGACGCCCATGCCTTTGCTTGTTGTGCTGCTGTTAGCTTTTTTCTTTTCGGGCAGCGCTGTGTTTGCCAGCGATAATAGCGGCTGCAAAGCGGGCAGTTCCAGCTGTGTCTTCGGCAGCGGCGCAGCGCGCTTTATCTCTCAGTTAAACCCCAGCGATACAGCCATAGCCGACGTGTACGGTGTTGCCACCGCAATTAATGGCGATACCGCTGTTATTGGTGCGCCGTGGGATTCCGAGCGGGCATACCGTGCCGGCGCGGTGTATATTTATAAGCGCGATGCAGCTCCAAATGGTTGGCGCCTCATCACCAAGATTTTTGCGCCCACGCCTGCGGCACGCGGGCTGTTTGGTTCAGCAGTGGCAATATCGGCTGGCAAAATTATTGTGGGTGCACCGGGCGAGAAAAAAACTGAGGCGGTGAGTGTTGGCGCTGCGTATCTCTATGAAAATATCCAAGGCAATTGGACAAACGCCGCAGCCGTGCGCAGCGTTGATGGCCGGGCGGGTGATTTTTTTGGCGCCAGTGTTGCTTTTGTGGGTGACATGCTGGCTGTTGGTGCACATTTGGCCGATGGTTCGGCTGTTGATGCCGGCGCTGTGTATTTTTTCTCAAAGAATAATGAGGGTTGGAAGCAAACGAGTAAGCTGCAGCCTGAAACACTCAAAGCGGGCACGTTGTTTGGTAATGCGCTGGCGGGCGGCGATGCTTTTTTAGCCGTGGGCGCGTATGGGTATGATGTGAGCGCTCCTGGCAGCGGCGCGGTGTTTATGTACCGGGTAAATTCAGGAAAGCCTGTGTTTCATAGTCTCTTAGAAACACCGCAGAAAAAGGCCTTTGCCGAATTTGGCTGGTCGGTGGCGATGTCGGGCAATCGCCTATTAGTCGGCGCGCCCTATGAGGATAACGCGCAGCAGGCAACCGGGATTGCCTACGTCTATGATTTTGATGCGGCGGCAAACGCCTGGAAGGCCAGCACGCGCCTTGTGAGTGCGGACAAGGGCTGGAATGATCGCTTCGCCGCCAGTGTCGCTCTTGATGGTGATACGGCGGTTGTTGGCGCACCGTTCGGTGTGGCGTTTGTTTATAATTTTGACGCGGCAACGCGCAGCTGGATGCAACGGAATCGTGTTGTTGGTGTGATGCCGCAAACGGATGCGCTGTATAGCCGGGCGGTATCGGTTGCTGGAGGGTATGTCCTTGTCGGTGCGCCGGTTGCGCAAGGCGGCAATGATGCAGCGGGTGCGGCGTATATGTTTTCAACAACGGCCACACCCTGATGAATCTTGAAAAAACACTCTGGATTACCGGTGCTAGCAGCGGCATTGGCGAGGCAACAGCCCTGTATTATGCGCAGCAAGGCTGGACGGTTTACGCCAGCGCAAGGCGGGCGGAGGCGCTGCAGGCTCTGGCCGCAAAGCATTCAGGTATAAAACCATTACCGCTTGATGTAACGGATACGGCGGCGCTTGCGGCGGCGGTTGAGCATTTTCGCGAAAATGGTATTCGTTTAACGCAAGTTGTTCTAAACGCAGGAACGCATACCCCTGTCGATGGCCGTAAAATTGATGTTAAAGTTTTTCGCTCTCTTTTTGAGGTGAATTTTTTCAGTGTGGTGAATGCGCTTGAGGCGCTCTATCCCTTGCTGCATCATCAGGGCGGCGCGCGGGTGGGTATTGTTTCCTCTGTTGCGGGGCTAACAGGCTTACCGTCGTCATCGGCATACGGCGCAACGAAAGCGGCACTCAACAACATGACCGAAGCGCTGCGCAATGATATGGCACAAGACGGTATCCAGCTGTCCCTGATTTTGCCGGGTTTTGTAAAAACACCGCTTACGGATAAAAATGATTTCCCGATGCCGTGGATGATTTCCGCTGAAAAGGCCGCTGAATCAATTTTTAAAGGCATGGATGCGGGGCGGTTTATTATCACTTTTCCGCGCCGGATGTATTGGGCGCTTCGGATTCTCAGTTTCTTACCAAAGAAACTCTATTTCCGTCTTCTTTCCCGCCCGCTTTAGTCTCGCTGCACTATAAAACGTAACATTGCAGTTTTGTGAAATTGTGCTGGTCATAGCGTGAAAGCCTCGCTAAGCAAGATTGTAATATAGAAAAATTACTCTCGTTTACAAGGAGCCGTCATGAGCATACCCAGTTATCCTGCCGAACGGATGTGTTTGTTTATTGACGGGGCTAATTTATACGCTGCCGCGCGCGCGGTGGGCTTTGACATTGATTACCAAAAGCTGCTGAAATATTTTGGCGAACGCGGGCGGCTAATTCGCGCGTTTTACTACACGGCATTGTTAGAGGATTCCGATTATTCCCCCATCCGCCCGCTGGTGGATTGGCTGGATTACAACGGCTATAAAATGGTTACAAAACCCATTCGCGAATTCACCGATGCCCATGGTCGCCGCAAGGTGAAGGGCAACATGGAAATTGAGCTGGCGATCGACATGTTAGAGATGTCCAGCAGCATCGACCACGCGGTGCTCTTTTCCGGCGATGGTGATTACCGCCGTTTAGTGGAGACCGTGCAAAAGCGCGGCGTGCGCGTGTCGGTTGTTTCAACGATTACGACAAACCCGCCGATGGTGGCCGATGAGCTGCGCCGTCAGGCCGATCATTTCATCGATCTCAGCACGCTGGCCGGCAACATTGCCCGCGCCCAACTTGACGATCGCGAAGCCGCCACGCCCCGCGTGCGGCAACAACGCGATGAACTTGCTGCAAACGGCTGATGCAGGGCGCTGTAACGCTTAATCCTCCTGTCGATTGCAATCGCTGCCCGCGTCTTGCAACCTTTCGCCAGCAAAACCGCTTGGCGTTTCCCGGCCATCATAATCCCGTGCCGTCTTTTGGCGGCTTGGATGCTGCGCTACTGGTCGTGGGGCTTGCACCCGGACTGCATGGTGCAAACCGCACTGGCAGGCCGTTTACCGGCGATTACGCCGGGGATTTGCTGTATCCCACCTTGCTGCAACAGGGCTTTGCGCGGGGCAGCTATGCCGAGCGTGTGGATGATGGTTTGACGCTGGAAAACTGCCGGATAACCAACGCCGTGCGCTGTGTGCCGCCCGCCAACAAACCGACACCTGAGGAGGCCGCCTCCTGCCGTCCCTTCCTCGTTGCCGAGCTTGCGGCGATGCCGCAGCTGCGTGTGCTGCTCGCCTTAGGCCGGGTTGCGCATGAGGCGGTGCTGCGCACGCTGTCGCTGCGTTTGCCGGCGTATCCCTTTGGTCACGGGGCGGAACACCGCTTGCCTAATGGTTTACTGTTGATTGATAGCTACCATTGCAGCCGCTATAACACCAACACTGGCCGCTTGACGGCTTCAATGTTTGAAGCCGTGATGCACCGCGCCAGACAGCTTATTGATGAGGAGAACGCCCAATGCGCCGCTTAGGATTCTATGCTTTATTATTGTGCGCTTTGCTGCTGGGCAAAGCCCATGCCGCAGACACCATTAAAATCGCAACCGTCGGGCCCATGACTGGGCAAAACGCCAGCATCGGCGCGCAAATGGCCAAGGGCGCGGATTTGGCGGTGCGTAACATTAACGAAGCGGGCGGGCTATTGGGCAAAAAACTAGAGCTGCTCACGCTTGATGATGCCTGCGATCCGCGCCAAGCCACAGCGGTTGCCAACCAGCTCGCGAATCAGGGCGTTGTGTTTGTGGCCGGGCATTTTTGCTCCAGCGCCACCATTCCCGCCTCCAGCATTTACAGCGAACAGGGCATGACAATGATTACGCCCGCATCCACCAACCCGCTGCTGACCGAGCGTAAGCTGCCCTATGTGTTTCGGATGTGTGGTCGTGATGATCAACAGGGCGTGATTGCCGCTGACTTTATTGCCGCACGCTTTAAAGATCGCCGCCTTGCCGTGCTGCATGATAAATCGTCGTATGGTAAGGGGCTGGCGGACGTTACCAAGGCATCCTTGAATGCAAAGGGCATTAAGGAGGTGGTGTATGATTCCGTCACCGTGGGCGAGCGCGACTTTGCGCCGCTGATTAGCCGCCTTAAAAAAGAAGGCGTCGGCGTTGTCTTTTTCGGCGGCTATCAAATGGAAGCGGGGCTAATTAAGCGGCAGGCGGCAGAGCAGGGCTTAGATTTAGTGCTTGTTGCCGGTGATTCCCTGATAACCAGCGAATATTGGACGATAACCGGGGATGCAGGCGAAAACACCTTCATGACCTTTGCCCCCGATCCGCGCCGCAATCCGGGCGCGGCAAAAATTGTCGAAAGTTTCCGCGCCGCGAAATACGAGCCGGAAGGCTATACCCTGTTTAACTATGCGGTTGTTGAGGCCTTTGTGGCGGCGGCAAAAAAAGCAGGAACAGTGGATGCGGATGCGGTGCAAAAAGTTCTAAAAAGTGAGGCGGTGGATACCTTGCTCGGCGCGGTGCGCTTTGATGCCAAAGGGGATAACGCCAATCCGGGGTTTATCGTGTATCGCTGGACGAAGGGTGATTATACGCCGGTTGAGTAACCAACCCCATTAAATTTCTGAAGGTGTCATCTGTCATTTTTTAATGATGTCATTCCGAGCCAACAAAACCGTTAGGTTTTGTGCCGTCGAGGAATCTCCATGTATTTTAAGGGAGATCCTTCGATTCCGCAAAACCTTTGGTTTTTTGCTTCACTCAGGATGACGCCGTGGAACTAGGCCAGGTGATACCTTGCTCAAGGTTGATGTGATAACAATCTTGCTGGTAACCAGCTGTTTACCCTTGGCTGCTAGGAACCACCTATGCGCTCAACACACACGGCTTTTTTCTTTTGCGTCATAATGCTTTTGCTATCCGCAAACGTAAGAGCCGAGACCTATGCCGGGACGCCGGAACAGGTGTTGCCAAAGGCGGCAGTGCTGCAACTAGCCGCAAAGGATGCGTTGGAGCTGCCCGAATTGGGCTGGCTGCGCGGCAAGCGCGACGCGCCGGATTTTTTAGAACAGCTCAACCGGGTGGTGAATATCAGCCGGTATGTGGAGGAATTGCCGGGGCAAGACGTCTGGCAGCGGCCACGCAGCCTGTTTCGTTATGGCGGCGATTGCGAAGATTTTGCCATTGCCAAATATGGCGTGCTGCGCGCGTTGGGGATGTCTGCGGCGCACCTGCGGGTGCTCGTTGTTGCGCAGCGCGACACCGGCGAGTATCACGCGATTTTAGCCGTCACAGCGGCAAACGGCGACTGGATAGGGCTTGATAATCGGCGCAGTGAGCCGTGGCGCTCTAGCGATTTTCTTAAGGTGTACAGGCCGCTCTATGCGGTTAATGAGGATGGCGTCTGGCTGAGCCAAGAACCAGCCCTCAACCTTGCGGCGCAGCAGCTTGGAGGCACCGCGGCCTTAACCGTTAAGCCGTCGCGCTAAACCCCATCAACCGGCTTTTTTAGTCTGCGCCTCAGCGAAATTCGCGGCCACAAATTCCCAGTTCACCAATTTATCGAGGAATGTTTGCACATAATCCGGACGGCGATTTTGGTAATCGATGTAATAGGCGTGTTCCCAGACATCAACGGTGAGCAAAGCAGTCTGTCCGTGTGCCATGGGTAAATCGGCGTTGCCGGTTTTGGTGATTTTCAGCGCGCCGTTTTCCGCAACCAGCCACGCCCAGCCGCTGCCGAACTGGGTGACGGCGGCTTGTTTGAATTGTTCAGCAAAGGCGTCATAGCTGCCAAAGGCGCTGTCAATGGCCGCAGCCAGAGCGCCGGTCGGCTTGCCGCCGCCGTTTGCCTTAAGGCAATGCCAGTAAAAGGTGTGGTTCCAAACCTGCGCAGCGTTGTTGAAAATACCTTGTTTTGCCGGGTCTTTTGCCGATGCCACAACCACCTCTTCAAGGCTGGCATTGGCAAGCGGCGTATCTTTGGTGAGATTGTTGAGGTTTACCACATAGGCGTTGTGGTGTTTGCCGTGGTGAATTTCCAGCGTTTTGGCGGAGATATGCGGCTCTAAAGCATTCAGCGCATAGGGTAGGGGGGGCAATGCAAACGACATAGTGAAACCTCTTTAAGCTGAGCTAACTTATGGTGCGGCGATCTAAAAAGCAAGGGGCGCGGGCGCGTCCCCTGAAATACAATCCAGCAGCCGTTCGCGCGGTGCGGGCATAACGCGGCGCTCTTCATCATGGAGCAGTGCGTTTAAAAACGCGCTGAGGATACGCAGCGCCTCCCCGGCTGTTCGCCAATCATTCCCCGCTAAGGCTGGATTTTTGAGGGTAGGCAAAAGCGGAAAGAGTTTGTCTTTATAGGCTGCCCCGGCGCTGCTGGAAACCGCTCGCCCGGTGCGGGGGGAGATATAACGTAAATCCTC
>JAJTHO010000089.1 GCA_021297975.1 Alphaproteobacteria bacterium | reverse complement strand
TAGCGTTGCTTTCCGCCATTTACCTTGCCATTCTTGCAGTTCTTCTCGCTGCCGCAGTGGGGACATTGCATGTTGTTCTCCTTCTTTCGGAGATTTTATACCCGGCTAATTATAAAAATCTACTATTATTTAGCAATCCCAAAAACTCCACATACATCAAAAATTATACGCATTCAATGTAACAAGGAAAGTGTTAAAAAAGGGTTAACGTTTTACCGCCCCAACACTTCGGCTATCCCCGCATCACGCAGCAGCCGTGCGCCAAAAAGCTGTTCACCCGCGGTGCTCCAATGGTCGGTGTCGCTGTGGGTATACTGCCCATCCACAATAAAATCGCGATCAAAGGAATAATCTACCAAACTATAGAGTGAGACATAGCGGTAGGGCTTGCCAACGCTGCGCGCCAGCAGCGCCGCATCCAGCGGCGCAATGCCAGTATTCTCCGCGCCGCTGTCCAGTGCCGCCGCATCATGAAACAAAATATTCAGTGCGCCGATGTCTATCCCCGGTTCGGCCTGTGCGCCGATCCAGACCGTTGGCGCCAGCGCCGCGAGGCGCGCCACATACTCTTCCGTGAGGCTAATCAAATCCAGCCGCAGCGGCAGGCGGCGGTATTCCGTCAACAGATAGCTGCCCTTTTGCTTGTAAAACACCACCGCCAGCGACGCTTTGTTAGCCTCAATAAAGGCCGCCGCGTCTTCATACGGGCAATCCAGATGCGGCGTGTGCGGGCGGCATCCGCCCTTGCTAATCCCCACCACAAAAGGCCGGGCGGCAACGGAGGCCATGGCGTTGTATAAATCCATTCCGTGGCTGTCCCCCAGAATCAGCACAGCCTGGCCGTGGGTTTTGGCGCACGATGCGAATTGGGCGCGGAAGTCGGCGGTTAACCCTTCGCCGCGAAATTTGCACGCGCCGTCTTTAAAGGTGGGCGAACGCACGGCGGTTTGCAGCGCGCTGTAGCGCACCGCTTGTTCCGGGGAAAGCCTTCCGGCGAAGGTTTCCGGAAAGCCGCGCTGCACATGCCCCCAAAGCCCGATACCAGCAAACAGCACAATCCCGGCGCACGACAGCGCCGCAATACCCCGGCGGGAGACGCGCGTTTTATCGCGAAACGGCTGCTCAACATAGCGCCAGCTGAGATACGCCAGCGCCAAACACGCGCCGATAAGCAGCCACGCCGCGGGGGTGCTTACCATGTGGCTAACGCGAATTTTGTAAAACGCAAACAGCGGAAAATGCCAGAGATAGGCGCTGTAAGAAATAAGGCCAATCCCGCGCAGTGGCGGCAAGGACAGCAGCCGCCCGGCGGCGCAGTCAGCCCGCGCAAACGCCAGCACCAGCGCCGCACCAAGGGTGGGCAGCAGCGCGTACACACTGGGGAACGGCGTTTCTTTATCATACAGCACAAACGATGCGGTAATCATCACAAGACCCAGCAGCGCCGCGCCGGGCAGACGCGGCGCAGTGCGCTGAAACAATAAAGCGGCGGTGAGTGAGCCTATGAGCAGCTCCCACGCCCGAAACGGCGTCAGGTAAAAATTCAGCATGGCATAGCCATTGCGCCAGGCAATCTCGCTTGCTGCAAACGACAGCAGCAGTAACCCAAACAGTGCCGCCACCATTCGCCGCTGCCCATACCGCCAGATAACCCCAAGAATGAGCGGGAAAACAATATAGTATTGCTCCTCCACGCTGAGGCTCCAGGTGTGCAGCAGGGGTTTTAGCTCTGCCGCCGCCTCGAAATAGCCGCTGTTGTGCCAAAACAAAAAGTTTGAGGCGAACAGCGACACCGCAACCAGACTTTGGGAAAAACCCAAAAGCTGTTCCGGCATCAGCCACAGCGCCGCAAAAGGCACCGACACCGCCATGACCAGAAACAGCGCCGGCAGAATTCGCCGCGCGCGCCGCTCATAAAACGTGCGCAGGCTCATGCGCCCCGCGGCGTGGTCAGCCAGCAGCAACTGGGTTATCAAATACCCCGAAATCACAAAAAACACATCAACCCCGGCATAGCCGCCGCTAAAAGCAGGAAACCCCGCGTGGAACAGGATAACCGCGAGCACCGCAAGCGCGCGCAGCCCGTCAATCTCCGGGCGGTAGGGTGTGTGCGTGGCGGGCTTAGGCGGCGTCATGATACGCTTATCTAACCGGAAACGGTTAACAATCCTTCTGCATATCCGGCATTTGTTCGGAAAGCGAGTTGGTTATCTGTTAACAGAGTGTTAACATTTATTTGCTATCGCTACATGGTATGGTTGAAACTGCAGGTCAATCCTTGCCCATTGAAAATCAGCAAGAAGAGTTCAACTTATTGCTGGAAGCCTGCTATTTCCGGCAAACAAAGGACGGTAATAAAGCGCTGTTCAGCGCCGAAGAAGTAAAAGACTATTATCAGCGGAAAGGCTATGCTCCCATCGGCGCGGCGCTTGCGGGTATCGTCGCGGAAAAAATCCATGCAGCGGTGTGGCCGGAAAATCTTAAAGACCAGGGCTTGGACAAGGAAAAAGCCACC
The DNA here is from genome assembly GCA_021297975.1 of Alphaproteobacteria bacterium. GTDB lineage: Bacteria > Pseudomonadota > Alphaproteobacteria > JAJTHO01 > JAJTHO01 > JAJTHO01. The sequence goes on along the minus strand of JAJTHO010000089.1, from coordinate 3,821 downwards.
ATTCCCGATGACGTCAGGGATCTAGTGAGCGCCTGTCGCTATGTGGAGGGGGTGCTGGTGCAGGAGCTGGCCGATCAATATGATAGACCGACAACGCGCCTGACGAGCTACGCCGTCCCCTTGAGCAACCGATTGTCTGAATTGGCGTTGGAACGCTATCTACAAATTCCCCCACCGCGCAACGGTCGCGCCTTGCCCTATATAGTCTGTGAGCGCACATCCGGCGATGAAGGGCGGGTCACGGCTTTTCTGAAATCGGGCGAGGTAGTATCCGTCAGCATTGATGTCAGCAACCTCGGCGGGCTTAATAATGTCCTATCCTCATCATCACCCAACAGCAAGCGTTCCCGAGAACTCCCCAACGCGGTGATGGATATATTTTTTGATCTGGTGGAACAACAGACACTGCAGTGGGCAAACACACAAGATGCCGACCCGCCGAAAAACCAAGAGCAGGCGGCTGAACACATTGAACAACTCAATAAAGACTGCACAATCTTTGCAAGCGACTTATTCGAAAAAGGCGAGGAAATCGCCAGCGCGCTGGGGGTTAATTTTATTGAAACAACCAAGCCCGATGAGGAGGATGGTCAATTAAAAATGGGCGCAGGGATTGCTGTATCGGTGAAGAGGCTCGATCGTAACGAACCCTTGCCCCAACAATTAGAAGAACAACGCGATGATGACATACAGACAACAAAAAAGAAGCTTCGCAAACCTACTAATCAGTATCAAGTCTGGAGAAGACCCAGACCCCCTCGATCCGACGATGGGGCGAGACAGCCCACGGGATTGCAGCGCCTTTTTCCGCAACGCAAAACCCAAAACACGCATAAGTTTTTCGACACTTCGATCAATTTTCTGCGCTACCGCTGGGCGGCACATAATGCCCTCTTTCAGACACCCGTCCTCAACGGGCTGTCGCTGCTACACCTCTGTGAATCGGTAAAAGAGCCGTTAAAAGAGCTTCTAAAACCCTTACCCTTAAATATCTTTCGCAAAGAGAAAATACCCTTAGAACCCACCAAGCAATATTTTTCTTATGAACAAGGTGCAGCCGCCAGCGGCCTGCTGCCGCGCACGGTAGCAAAGTTCGCTGTTATGAAGGAAGTTCTCACAAAAGCTGTCTCAAGGCTTAGCACAGCTATTGATAATGAACCCATTACCAATTTGATAGACGACCATCTGGCAAGACGCTATGAAGGCATCGGCAACCCGCGTCAACTGGTGGAGGAAGTCATCGTCAGCGCCGAGGATGCCGCGTTAAAGCAACCCGGCGGTTATTTTGCCAGAGAAGCGGCGGATGACCTTGTCGCCCAGGATAACGAGCTGTGGACACTCAATATCCCCAAGGGGGCGGCCTTAAATAAATATCTTACTGAAGACGTTACTGATCGCGTGCTGAATTATTTTAAACAGCGGTTTCAAATCCATGTGCGCAATGAACTGCATGAGCTGCGCACGCGAGAGCCTGTTCGCTATAAAAACAGCGCCGTTTCCTTTTTTCGGGATCAGGGCGTGTTCGGCTTTCATGCCGAGCCTCATGATATTGATGCCGAAGCGCGGCAAATCGTGCTGTCTGCGGCGATTAAGAAACTGAATGAGGACGCTATAGGCTTGGGATTACAGCATTTACCCAACTCGCGCAGCACCGACAGCGTCGGCTTTCCCATCGGGATAAAGGCACTGGCCATTCCTGCCAACGCGCACCTTACGAAAGCAGATGCAGCGGCACTTATTGCTGAAAATTGTAAACTTCAACCTACTGATGATAATGCATATATTGCAGCCGGAACACCCGATGCAAATGCCGACCAATGGGAAGAGACAGTGTCTCCTGAAGCTGTTAAAAATATTGTAAAAAACGCCCTATCCCCAAAACTTCTTGATACGAGTGAGCTTCTTGAACCGGCAGAGGAACGAGGGATACCCGCCGGACTAGAACCACTAGACGAAAGTGATATACGCTTTGCAGCAACCGCGGAGAAAGCAGCGGCACAGTTGAAGGGCAAAAAGATTGTTATCATAGAAATGGATAGGAATGGCAAAATATCACAAAAGCCGCCGCCCGCAAATAATATTGTAGGATTCATGCGCAGCGCATTTATGGCAAGATTGGCTGGACGCTGATTCGTGTTCTTTTGCTATTTCAACCGGAATTATGACCGCAGCAGCTCATTAATACTGGTTTTTGAGCGCGTTTTCGCATCCACCCGTTTCACAATCACCGCGCAGTATAATGACGGGGCAAGACCATTCGCCGCCGGTTTTTCCGCTGGAAGCGTGCCTGAGACCACCACGCTATACGCCGGCACGCGGCCATAAAAAATCTCGCCCGTTGTGCGGTCAATAATCTTGGTGGACGCGCCGATATACACGCCCATCGAGAGCACCGAGCCTTCCTCAACCCGTACCCCTTCGGCCACTTCCGCGCGCGCGCCGATAAAACAATTATCCTCAATAATCACCGGGTCAGCCTGTAGCGGCTCTAAAACCCCGCCGATGCCCGCGCCGCCGGAAATGTGGCAATTCTTGCCAATTTGCGCGCAGCTCCCCACCGTTGCCCAGGTGTCAATCATCGTGCCGGTATCCACATACGCGCCAAGGTTTACAAACGACGGCAGCAGGATAACGCTTGGTGCGATATACGCCGAATGGCGCACCACACTGCCGGGTACAGCCCGGAATCCGGCGGCTTTAAAGGCGGCTTCGTCCCAGTTGGCGGTTTTTAGCGGCACTTTGTCATAGGCCTTTGTGTCGCCTTCGCCGATAATCGCGTTGTTGTTCAGTCGGAAAGACAAGAGAACCGCCTGTTTCAGCCATTGGTTCACCTGCCAGCCGCCCGCTGTTTTCTCCGCAACCCGCGCCAACCCGCTGTCCAGCGCCGCCAGCGCCGCAGCCACCGCATCCCGCACCGCGCCGGTTGTCTGCGGGTTTACCGTGTCGCGGGTTTCCCAGGTTTGCTCAACGATGTTGCGGGCGTCGGTTAGATTCATGCTGTCCTCACTTGCGGTATATAATTGTTTAGCCACACGCCGGGGCAGGGCGTTCTGTGGTGGATGTAGGCGGCGTGTGCATCGCCAAGTTCGGCATAGCTGGTATCGCTTTCAATCAGCACGGTTTCCATGCCGAGCTGGTGGGCGGGCTCTAAATTGCGCGGCATGTCTTCAAACATCACGGCCTGTGTCGGGTCGATGGCGCAGGTTTCTAACATGTTATAATATGTTAGAATATCCGGCTTGGGTCGATAGGCGGCGGCGTGAATATCAAAAATCGCATCAAATTCGCCGAGCAGCCCCATCGCGCCCAAAATATTTTCCGCGTGTTTCAGTGAGCCATTGGTGAACACGACTTTCCGCCCTGAAAAAGCGCGAAGTCCCGCCTTTAACGCGGCGTTTTCCGGTATCATGCTGGTATCAATATCGTGCACATAATCCATGAAATGGTGCGGCTCCACCTGATGATGCTGCATCAGGCCAATTAGCGTTGTGCCGTGCCGCTCAAAATATTGTTTTTGAACGGAATACGCCTCATCCAGCGGCAACGACAGCAGCCGGGCGACATACTCGGTCATTTTCGCCTCAATCTGGTCAAACAGGCGGCAGGACGCGGGATACAGCGTGTTATCCAGATCAAAAATAAGCGCGGCGCGGGTTTTAGGCATTTGCTAATGGTTTTTCTCTTACAATCGGGCTTAGGTAACAGCAAATGCATCCAGCGTCAAAGCCTCCTGAGATTCTCGCCTATGAAGAGGCGCGCCGCCTGGCATTTTCCAGCGTTGTGGCTGAGCGCATCCGCGCCGCCGCAGCATCCGGCGTAGC
>JAJTHO010000143.1 GCA_021297975.1 Alphaproteobacteria bacterium | reverse complement strand
AATTGGCTGCTGCTGGCGTTCAGTGGGTGCAGCTTGATGAGCCATGCCTTGCAACGGATTTAAGCGCCGCTGAAAAAGCCGCGTTCCAATCCGCGTACAAACAACTCAACTTCGGCAGCATCAAAACCGTGCTCACCGCGTATTTTGATGGCTACCGTGATAATCTTGAGCTGGCGCTATCGTTGCCAACAACCGGGATTCACTTTGATCTCGTGCGCGCACCAGAACAGCTTTCCGCTGTCCTTGCCCTGCCCGCTGGTAAAATCGCCTCGCTGGGTCTGATTGATGGCCGCAACGTATGGCGCTCCAGCCTCAGTAAAAAGCTGGAAGTTGTGAAAGAAGTGGTGGCAAAACTCGGCGCGGATCGCGTGATTGTTGCTGGTTCCTGCTCCTTGCAACACAGCCCAATTGATTTATCGGAAGAAAACAAGCTCGATGCCGAACTCAAAGGCTGGATGGCGTATGCGGTACAAAAACTAGAAGAAATTGCAGCACTGAAAGCCGCTGCATCGGGTAATGCGGATGCAACCGTGAAAGCCTTCTTTGAAGCCAACGACAAAGCAGCCGCAAGCCGTCTGACAAGCCCGCGTATTCACAACCCTGCTGTTAAAGATCGTGTTGCGAAAATCACTGCCAAAGACAGCCAACGGACACCATTTGCGTCACGTCAAAAGCTCCAGCAAGCCGCCCTAGGTTTGCCGCTTTACCCAACCACAACCATTGGCTCTTTCCCGCAAACCCAAGAAGTCCGAGAAGCGCGGGCTGCTTGGAAGCGTGGTGAGTTGACAGAGGCAAAATACGAAGAGTTCTTGGAGAAAAAAATTCAAGAAACGGTGCAGTACCAAGAAGAAATTGGTATCGATGTGCCTGTTCATGGCGAATTTGAACGCAATGACATGGTGGAATACTTTGGGGAACAGCTCCAAGGCTACGCCTTCAGCAAAAACGGCTGGGTGCAGAGCTATGGTTCACGCTATGTGAAGCCGCCGATTATTTTTGGTGATGTTTCACGCCCAGAGCCAATGACGGTTCGCTGGTCGAAATACGCCCAATCGTTGACCAAAAAGCCGATGAAGGGCATGCTTACTGGGCCTGTAACAATGCTGCAGTGGTCTTTCGTTCGCGATGACCAGCCGCGCGAGACGACTACAAAGCAAATTGCGCTCGCAATTCGTGATGAAGTGGTTGACTTAGAGAAAGCCGGTATCACCATCATTCAGATTGATGAGCCAGCCTTCCGTGAGGGTTTACCGCTGCGCAAAGCTGAGTGGGCAAATTATCTGCGTTGGGCGGTTGAAACCTTCCGCATTAGTGCGGCTGGCGTTGCCGATACCACCCAAATCCACACCCATATGTGCTATTCGGAATTCAACGACATCATGCCGTCTATTGGCGACATGGATGCCGACGTGATTTCCATTGAAACCGCGCGGTCACAAATGGAGCTGCTGGAGGCCTTTATTAACTATAAGTACCCCGCCGAAATCGGGCCCGGCGTGTATGATATTCACTCACCACGCCAGCCAGGCGCAGAGGAAATGGCCAATTTATTGCGCAAAGCAGTAAAGCGTCTCGATCCTTCACAAGTCTGGGTAAACCCCGATTGCGGCCTTAAAACCCGTAAATGGAACGAAGTGAAGCCGGCTTTATCGGCAATGGTGAATGCTGCTAAAATTATGCGTTCAGAATCTCCGGAATCTAAAGTCGCGTAATTTTCTTTTGAAGTTACAGTTGCACGAGCGAATGGGCTGAATTATACTTAATGCCTTATATGTCATGAGTACAATTCACCCATCGCTCGATGCCACGCAGCAACCTAAGATTGCAATGCCCATAGGATTGCGTCTTGAAGACGAGATTAATCGTCTCCGCAAAGACAGAAACGCTGTAATTCTGGCGCATTATTATCAGGATTCTGAAATACAAGATATTGCTGATTTTATTGGCGATTCTCTTGACTTGTCGCGTAAAGCAGCGGCAACCGATGCAGATGTTATCGTGTTTTGCGGCGTTCGCTTTATGGCTGAGGTTGCAAAAATACTTAGCCCCCAGAAAACCGTTGTCCTGCCAGATATGAAGGCGGGCTGCTCATTAGAAGACTCCTGCCAACCTGCCGACTTTAAAGCCTTTCGGGAAGCGAACCCCGACCACATCGCCTTGACTTACATTAACTGCTCAGCCGAGGTGAAAGCCCTATCCGACATCATTGTCACCAGCAGTAATGCCGAAGCCATCATCCGGAAAATCCCCGAAAATCAGCCCATTATCTTTGGCCCCGATCAACACTTAGGACGTTATCTCGCGCAGAAAACCGGGCGTGATATGCTGCTCTGGCCGGGCGCGTGTATGGTTCATGTTCGCTTTTCGGCTGAGCAACTGGTTAAGCTGCGCACGCGCTATAGTGATGCACTAGTCATTGCGCACCCGGAATGCCCTGAAGATGTTTTGGCGCATGCCGATCACATCGGCTCGACCAGCTCATTAATTCAATATGTAAAATCCAGCCCAGCGCAGCGTTTTATTGTCGCAACAGAGCCCGGCATACTCCATCAAATGCAGCGCGCCGCGCCGGATAAATGGTTTACAACCGCACCCGGTGCAGACGGCAACTGTAATTGTCATGCCTGCCCGTATATGAAATTGAACACGATGGAAAAAGTTTATAGTGCCCTCAACACTTTAGAGCCGCAAATTCATATGGATGAAACGCTGCGTCTTGGCGCGTTGAAACCTTTAGAGAAAATGCTGGCGCTGTCGCCGTTAGCTGCTGCGTCTAAAGCTTAATGCGGCTCATCCAATAGATGGCGATTAACTTAAGCACAATCGGCACAACGGCATAGCTAATCCCTAATGCCAGCAATGCATCCGCGCTGTGTTCCGCTGCTTTCGGGTCATACCCTGCGAGTTCCAACACGGGATAAATAATGCTTCCCCCGGCAATGGCTAGTTTCGTTGCAATACCCCACAAGCCCACATACGCACCCGCAGCGGACACGCCGTTTTGCTCTGCCGCTGCTTTCTGAATCAAATCTGTTTGCAAGCTTGCAGGTAACACAACATCCGCGCCTAAGCATAACCCCGTGCCGATACACACCAGCATAAAGCCCGTTGCAGCGCCATAAGGCAATAATACTGCTGCTACAAAAATTGCGCAGGTTAACAGCATTGCCCAGCGCCAGACGGTCTGCTTTGGATAGCGCTTGCTTAGCCGAAGCCAGATGGGCATTCCCATAGCTGCGGCCACGAAGTATAACAGTAAGAATATATTCGCTGTATCATCGGATAAGCCCAAGCGATCCCCAGCGAAAAAGAAAAACAGCAATCCGGGTAAAGCATTTGCGAGCGCGTTAACCGTGTAGGCGCCTAGGAGCCGCCTAAATGTTACATCCTTTAAAATAGCGCGCCAAGCCTTCAGTAAATCTGTTGCAGCGCTTTTCTTCGGTGTAACAACTTTCCGCCAAACACGCCAAAAGAACAACACGAGCGGCGGTGTCAGTATAAGTAAAAGGACACTCAATATTCCAAGCGCGTGCTCCGGCGCGCTTACACCATCAGCGCGCGGCAAAACATTGGGCACAACCAGCGCCGCCACCAGCCCCACAACGCCAAAGCTCTCGCGCCATGTTATCAGCCTAGTGCGTTCATTGGTATCCGGGATGGTATCCGCAACCATCGCGGCGTAAGGAACACTGACACATGTCCAGCCGAGATAAAAAACGAACAGCCAGAAAAGCAACCAACCGGGCGAAGCACCAAACGGCGCGGTAAAAACGCACCATGTCCCTAAAAGCAGCAGCGGTGTTCCCCATAAAATCCACGGCAAGCGCTGCCCGCTTTTATCACTCAGAAAACCAATCAATGGGTCATTAATCATGTCCCAAAGTCTTGAAAGAAGAAGAATAAGACCAAGCGTGCTTAAGGATAAGCCAACCGTTTCCGCGTAAAAAGGTGAGAGATAAATAAACGCCGGCAAGCCTAGCATCGCTAAGGGAATAGACAAGCCGCTATAGCTAAAAATTTGCCCCTTAGAGCAACGGGTTCCTGGCTTAAACATGTTCGATGGTCAAATGATGAACGTTTATGCGTTCGGATAAAAAGGCGGCTTCGCAGCAGCAAAGATAATACTGCCACATCTTGCGGAATCGTTCATCAAAATGATCGCTTTTAATAACCGGCCAAGCGGTATCAAAACGTTCACTCCAAGCGCGGAGCGTGCGGGCGTAATCTTTCCCGAAAGTAAAATTCTCTGTTATCTTGAGATGCTGCCGCGCCAAAACTTTTTCTAGGCGTTCAATGCTCGGCAACATACCGCCGGGAAATATGTAATGGCGGATAAAGTCACTTTCGTTAGCATACGATTCAAACAAACGCTCAATGATGCTGATGGTTTGAATAACGGCTTTACCGCCAGGTTTTAACAGCGCTTTTATTTGCGCGAAATAGGTATCCCAGTATTCCTGTCCTACTGCTTCAAACATTTCAATAGAAACAATGTGGTCAAAGCGTCCCTGTATATCGCGGTAATCTTGTGCCAGAACATGAGCCTTTTGCCCATCATGATAGCGCAGATTCGCTAGGCGTTCGCGGGCAAAGCGATACTGTTCCTCAGAAATCGTAACACCAGTGTAATGCGCCGGAGTTTCTGTGATAAGCAACTCCGCAAAGCCGCCCCAGCCGCAGCCGATTTCCAAAACACTCTGCCCAGCTTCTGGTTTAATCTTATCCAGAATACGGCGGTATTTATTGTATTGTGAGCGTTCTAAGTTATCGTCTTCATGAAGATAAAGGCCGCTGGAATACGTCATGCTTTCATCAAGCCATGATTTATAAAACGCGTTTCCTAGATCGTAGTGTGCATGAATATTGCGCTTTGCACCGCTTTTAGAGTTCCGGTGCAATTTAAACTGCAAAAACTGCAATAAGCGCATCCACCAATGGCCGCGAATACTGCTTTCAATAGCGTCCATATTGGTTAGCATGAAATAAATAACTTTGGTGAGATCCCCCGTGCTCCAATCACCATCCATATAGCTTTCGGCAAAGCCAATAGTGCCCCTGTCAGAAACCTTATGCGGCATTTTATCGTTAGCAAGCGTGAGATAGGCCTCCATACCCGGCTTTTCAGCATCAATACGGATTGCTTGGCCGTTAGGCAGACGCAGATTTAGAACCCCTGAAACAGCCTGACGCAGGATGCGTATCAGCATTTTTTCACGCAATGATAAACTCAGAGCTTCTATAGGCGGGGTAATCTTCATAACATCGTCTTATGTAGCAGCGTTTTATAACTTGGCTAGTGGTGGTTTTAAATACATCAAGCCCCGCAAACGAAGATAAAGTGCATGGCCGTATATTAACCCTACTATTTTAATGGGTTGCACTAAAATAGAGGGTAAGAGACGCAAAAGTGCCCAGCGCGATAGTGGGCTGCGATAGGCATTATGTGTTGCAAAAAAAATATCCTTTCCGCCGCGTTGCTGACGAATGAAAAGGCTAAAGGTCTCCCCCGGCGATTCGGTACGAAAAAAATAGCTGCAATCCATTTCCAAGAAAGGGGAAACGTAAAACACCTTATCGGCACTATGTTTATGCGTTGTTTCCGGGTTCTCCAGCACAACGGGATAACAATGCTGGCCGCCTTCACGATTTTTTACCTCATAGAGGATAAAGCGTAATTCATGTTTCTGAGCATCATAGCCAAAATAGACACTCAAAGGATCAAATCCCATGCCAAAAAGGTGAGGAAAACAATGGATATAGTATACTAGCGGCTCGTTAATACCTGCATTTATTGCCTGCTCTTCCAACCAGGGCATCAAGGGTAAGCCGCCCCGTGCACCATGAGTTTGCGCGCCAATGCTGAGCGGCCAAGGAAGTTGCTTTGTGTTATCAAGGCGAATAAACAGCGAGGCAACGCGGTATTGAAACCGATGCACAATCGGCTGGACGCGCTTATGCATAAGAATACCGCGATACAAACACGGGGCGGGCAGCACCATTGCTTAGCTATCTCTATCACTAAGAAAACGACGACGAAACTTTCTGCGCAATCGTTTAAAACGCAAGTGATTATTTTCTGCGGCAAATCGCCATTTAATTTGTGTTGTTGGAAAGTCAATTTTTTGTGTTGGCTGCGCAACAATGCGCCAACCCTCAGGAAGGGTGAGGCGTGCTATCGTACTGCCCGCATGAATAACAAGTGCAGTATCGGAAAGCATTGCCGCACTTGCTCTTACTGAGCCGCCAAGAGGAAGAATAACGGCCTCCTGATCTGGAGTCATCCAATAGGCATTTCCATTGTGGGAAAACACAAGCACGGCCGAAGAGCCGTCCGCGCGCACACACGCAATAGGCTGAGCGTATATTTTACAGACTGTTGTTTGGGTGTGATAGCCGCTGTAACCGACTGGAACACATGCACCGCCGCTATGCCTGCAACCGCCCGTTTCTGGAAGCCCGTATTCATAGAGTATGCGCCCATCCGCAAGGCTTACTATTATAACCGATGCATTTTTAAGTGTTGCCGTGGCAACGGCAGGGATTCCCTGCCATGTTACCAGAGCGGGCGAAGCGTCCGCGCCGCCGCCAAGCGGCACTTCCCAGCGCAACGTTGCCGTTGCAGCATCATAAGCATAAAGATTCCCGGATATACCACCAAGGAGGCTCTCGCCCGAACTAAATAATACCGTGCCAGAGGCGGTATCAAACACCGGATCACTATCAACGCCATAAGGGAGCGGCATCGACCACACAACGCTATTCTCTGTTAGTGAAGCACAGAGCGCCCGCTCGGCTCTATCGACATAAAATAAGTAATCGTTATTCTTGTGCGTAAAAAATAGTGGCGACGCCACCACACCGTATGAAAAGTTTTTAGGTGCACTGGATATTGCAATATTTACCGGGCAAACCGCTCCATCATCAACATAGCGAAAATATAGCGTTCCATCAGCAGCCGTAAGCTGAAAAATAGCGCGCCCCTGATGGGTGTGTGTTTGCACTGCTGCGCGAGATTTGGTTGGTAATGCAGAGTCCAGAATCACCTGCGGCAAAGCGGCGTCTGAAAATTTAATTCTCGCAGCGTCTCCTGCATGGCTAACAAAGCAGGCTGTATTATCAAAAACAACCGTATCGGCGCTAACGCTATCTTTGAGGCTGTGCAGTAGAGATAACTCATTGCCGGTCAAATCAAGCGCTACAACAGCGCCTTTCATGTCCGCGAAGACATACTGACATTTATCGATAGCAACATTGCCGACAACACCGCCCTTAGACCACACCGGCACAGGCCAGTGGGCGAGTGTCGTTAAGTCAAATCCGCCGGAAAGGCTCAAGCAGCAAGCCGGTGCTGGGCAACACTGGCGTTCAAGCGGTCACGGAGCTGCTTACCCGGCTTGAAGAAAGGCACTGCTTTCGCTTGTACTTTTACTTCCGCGCCGGTGCGTGGGTTGCGGCCAATCCGTGCATCACGCTTGCGGACAGAGAATGTTCCAAAGCCGCGCAGTTCCACACGCTTGCCAGACAGCAACGCGCCAGATATTTCATCGAGAATCGCATCCACAGTCTCATCAAGCGTCTTAAGGCTAAGATCGGGGTATTGCAGGGCTAAAATTTGTACGAGTTCTGATTTTGTCATGATAATGCCTCCTTAGCGCAATTCTTAATTCCGGGTACTGCCTTAAAAAATAGCACACGGATACAGGTGATAACAGTTGAATCTTAGGTCTACACCCTTGATTCACCTATTAATATATTTACTTCTTTGTGGTTTTTGCAGGTTTTGCAGCCTGTTTCATCACAGGCCCCAAAATATCACCCAAGCTAGCACCACTATCCGCAGAGCCAAATTCTTTCATGGCTTGCTTTTCTTCGGCCAGTTCGCGGGATTTCACCGACAGGGTAACTTTGCGTGAACCAGCATCAATGCTGATAATCTGCGCGTCGACTTTCTCGCCAACAGCGAAACGGTCTGCACGCTGTTCGCTGCGGTCACGCGACAGGTCGCCGCGCTTGATAAACCCAGTCAAGCCATCGCCAAAGGTTACATTAATACCGCCCGTTTCAATGCTTTTCACGGTGCAGGTAACAACATCACCTTTTTTGGTCGTGCCCACTGCTTCCATAAACTGATCGCCTTGGAGGGCGCGTAAGGAGAGAACAAATTTTTCTTTTTCCGCATCGGCTTCGATAACGCGGGCTTTGATAGTGTCGCCTTTGTTAAAGCTGTCGGCTTTCACGCCGCCAAGCTCTGATGTTGGCAACAAGGCATCCACATCCCCGCCTAAGGAAACAAAAATACCCACATCCGTTACCGCTTTCACTTCACCGTCAAGCACCGTACCTGCCGGGTATTGCGCGGTAATCAGGCTCCAAGGATTCTCTTGAGTCTGTTTCAAACCAAGGCTGATGCGGCGCTTTTCGTTATCGATTTCAAGAACGCGAACGTTAACTTCCTGACCAATGGTGAGAATCTTGCTGGGGTGGATGTTTTTCTTTGTCCAGCTGAGTTCGGTAATGTGTGCGAGACCTTCGAGGCCGCCACCCAGATCAACAAACACGCCATAATCGGCAATGTTACTGACTTTCCCGGTGATGTCTGTACCAACCGGAACGCGCTCTGCAATGCCTTCCCATGGGTCGGTAGCCAGCTGCTTCATGCCCAACGAAATACGCTTAGTGTCTGCGTTAAAGCGAATGACCTGAACGGTTACTTTTTGACCGATTGTTAAGGCTTCAGACGGATGGTTAATACGCTTCCACGAAATATCGGTCACGTGCAGCAGGCCATCAACGCCGCCTAAATCAACGAACGCGCCGTAATCGGTGAGGTTCTTCACTGTGCCTTCGATAATCTGGCCTTCCGACAGATTCGCAACGAAATCAGCGCGCGCATCCGCACGGCTTTCTTCCAGAATCGAACGACGCGACACAACAATGTTGCCGCGTTTACGATCGAGTTTCAAAATCTGAAACGGCTGTACCACGTTCATCAACGCGGTTACATCTTTAATCGGGCGCACATCAACCTGGCTGTTCGGCAGGAAGGCCACAACGCCGCTGAGATCAACCGTCAGGCCGCCTTTAACTTTACCGAAAATCGTGCCGTTCACGCGCTCTGCACTTACGAACGAACGCTCTAACGTT
>JAJTHO010000084.1 GCA_021297975.1 Alphaproteobacteria bacterium | reverse complement strand
GCGCGTTGCGGCGCTGTGCCCCGGCGGCGGCTATAGCGATGTGGTGGCTGTGCCGGCGGCGTGGTGTTTGCCGGTTCCTGAAGCTATGCCGTTTTCTGTGGCGGCGGCCTTGCCGGAGGCGCTGTTTACCTGGGCGGCATTTGGATTGCCGGTTGTGACGCCGGGGGCGCGGGTCTTGATTATTGGGGCGGCGGGCGGCTTAGGGCATATTGGGGTGCAGCTGTTTACAGCATTAGGCTGTGTGGTGACGGCAACAGCGGGCGGGGCGGAAAAGGCGGCGTTTGTTGCGCGGTGCGGCGCGGCGCAGGTGGTGGATTACCGGGCAAAGGGTCTTTTGGAGGGACTGCAAGGCCAGCGGTTTGATGTGATTTTTGATGTGCTGGGCGGGGCTGTGAGCGGCGGCCTACTAAGGCTGCTGGATATAGGCGGCACATTGGTACAGCTGTCGGTGCAGCAGAGTGCGGCGGCAGACGGTATTCCGGTGGGGCAGCTCTTGGTTAAGCGCCTGCGATGGCAGGGCGGGACGCTGCGCGGCTTACCGCACGATGCGAAAGACGCGCTCGCGGATACGGTGCGCAGCCAGCTCTGGCCGCTGGTTTTATCGGGCGCTATAACCCCGCATATCCATGCCCGCTTTGGTTATAATCAGATTCCAGCGGCGCACGCGCTACTTAATGCTGGAAATGTTTGCGGGAAGCTTGTATTAGGGGATATTCCCCCTGACTGATGAGGATTTATCATGGTTACCGAACGCCCGCTGCTGCCTAAAGCCACCGCCACGTGGCTGCTTGAGAAAACCACGCTGACTTTTGCGCAAATTGGCCAATTTACCGGGCTTCATGAGCTGGAAATCCAGGCGCTGGCCGATGGGGAAATCCATGCGGCGGTGCGGCCGATGGACCCGATTGCTGCTGGCCAGTTGACGCTGGATGAGATCAAGCGCGGTGAGGCGGATCCCGCCTATGTGCTTAAAATTGCCAAATCGAACCTGCCTAAGCCGCTTAACCGGGTGAAGGGCCCGCGCTACACGCCGCTGACCCGGCGCAGCGAAAAGCCGGATGCGATTTATTTCCTGCTGAAAAACCACCCGGAACTGTCCGATGCGCAAATTTGCAAACTGGTGGGAACGACGAAAAACACTATTTTAAAGATTCGTGATAAATCGTATTGGAATCTGAAAAACCTCAAGGGTGCGGATCCGGTGGAGATTGGTTTGTGTTCCTTGTTGGAATACGAGCGTGCGCTCGAAAAAGCGAAGGCGAAACAGCCAAAACAGGTTGAAAACGAATCCGCTGCCTGAAATTACGCCAGTGCATACTCACCGGCATAGAAGTTAAACTCATGGCGGCTGCGTTCTTTCAGCCCGGCAACCGTGACGGAGTGAATCCGGCCTTCGAGCTGGCTTTGCCAGAACGCTATGAATTTTCGCAGCGTGGGGTATTCCGGGGCGCGGTCTTCGTGTTGCCAGAGGAATGTTTGCAAAATTTCCGGGTAATCGGGCAGGTGATAGAGAATCTGGGCGGTTACCAGCTGAGCGGGTTCGGGAAGAAGGAAGCCTTTGGACATGGCGCACCTGTGCTTAAAAGTGATTTATATCACATTGCAAGGGTTGTGCCAAGCAAAAATTGCCCGCAATACTAAAGTTTTAGCGCCGCTTCTTGTGCCTGAAACAGCTGAGTGCAGCCCAAACGCCCCAATCGAAGCAGCTCTAAAAACTGCGCCTCGCTAAACCCGCCGCGCTCGGCGGTGCCTTGGATTTCAACCAATTGGCCTTCTGCTGTGAACACAAAGTTGCTGTCCACCAGCACACTGGAATCCTCCACATAATCGAGGTCAAGAAGCGCCGTGCCCCCCTCATTAATCCCGCAGGAAATGGCGGCAACGGCGCTTTTGAGGGGATTGCCCTTTTTAAACTTTCCCGTCTGCTCAAGCCCCCGCAAGGCCAGTGCCAGCGCGACATAACCGCCGGTTATCGCGGCGGTGCGCGTGCCGCCATCGGCCTGCAAGACATCGCAATCAATCTTGATTTGCCGCTCACCAAGGGCGGCCATATCCACCACAATCCTTAAAGCCCGGCCAATCAGCCGCTGAATTTCCTGCGTGCGCCCGGATTGCTTGCCCTTGGCGGCTTCTCTGTCCATGCGGCTGTGGGTGGAGCGGGGCAGCATGCCGTATTCCGCTGTAACCCAGCCTTGCCCGGTTCCTTTCAGGAACGGCGGCACTTTTTCCTCAACCGTTGCCGTGCACAGCACATGGGTATCACCAAACTTGGCAAGACAGCTGCCTTCGGCGTGTTTCGTTGCATGGGAGATGAGGGAAATAGGGCGCAGCGCACCTGTGGCGCGGTTATCAAGGCGGGACATGACGACAACATAAAGGCTTAATTCCTGCTCGTACACATTAAAAATAGTAGTGACTTGAAAAAAGATGCCATATATGATACCATATGCGTGTTGTGGTGGATACTAATGTTATAATTGCTGCAATACGTAGCTTGCGCGGCGCATCAGCACATCTTCTTGCTGCGATTGAATTGGGGAAGGTTGAGATGCTGGTTAGTGTTCCTTTAATGATGGAATATGAGCAAGTGTGTAAGCGTTCTGAACACCGCGCTGGATTGTTGAAAACAGAGAGTGCCGTGGATGCCTTTTTGGATGGATTGGCTGCGCGGGCAACGCCGGTGATCGTTCGTTATAACTGGAGACCGCAACTGAATGATGCTGGTGATGAAATGGTTCTAGAAACAGCCATTAACGGTGTGGCAGACGCTATCATCACCTTTAACACTCGCCATTTTGGTGCGGCGGCACATTTTGGCATTGAACTGGCACAGCCAGGCGATTTATTGAGGAGAATTTCGTCATGACAACACCATCACGATACCCGCTGCGACTTTCCGAAAATCTACGCCATGAAGCTGTTCGCATGGCTAAGAAAGAAAAAACCAGCTTGAATTCCTTTATTGAGATCGCGGTTGCGGAACGTATTGCCAATCTGAAAACAACAGAGTTTTTTGCAAGCAGGGCAGAGCGTTCGGGCGCTAAAGGATTGCATTGGTTTTTCAATCAGCAGGATGCGGGATTACCTGTAATGCCGGGTGATGAACTGCCCGAAGGGGTGAATTTTATAAAAGAGCTGCTCGACAAACCCTCTGTTTCTTAGCTATGACAGCGCATGGTCGCGCGCGCTTATACCTTTGCCTTTCAAGGGCTTGATGTTTTGGATGTAGATTGCCAGGTGCATCTGGCGGGTGGATTGCCGGCGTTTATCATTGTTGGCCTCGCGGATAAGGCGGTGGGCGAATCGCGGGAACGGGTGCGGGCGGCGCTGCAGGCCATTGGGCTGGGTCTTCCGGCCAAGCGCATCACGGTGAATTTATCCCCGGCGGATGTCACCAAAGAAGGCAGCCATTATGATTTGCCGATTGCGCTGGGGCTGCTCGCGGCGCTGGATATTATTCCCGCCGATTGGCTGGAGCGATACATTACTTTAGGTGAGCTCGCGCTCGACGGAAGTTTAACGCCGGTTAGCGGGGCGCTGCCCGCCGCTGTGCACGCTAACGCACGCGGCAAGGGGCTTATCTGTCCGGCAAAAAATGGCGCAGAAGCCGCGTGGGCAGGGGAGATGGAGGTTATTGCGCCGCCAACTCTGTTAAGCCTGATAAACCATGTTAAAGGGACGCAGGTGCTGGGAATACCCTCGCCCGCTGTGGCGGCTGCGCCGCAGCGCCCTATGGATTTGATTGATATTAAAGGCCAGACAGTGCCCAAGCGGGCGCTGGAGGTAGCGGCGGCGGGGCGGCATAATTTGCTGCTGGTGGGCCCGCCGGGATCGGGGAAATCGATGCTGGCGGCACGGTTGCCCGGCATTTTACCGCGCTTGACGGCGGCTGAGGCGTTGTCGGTGTCGATGATTCACAGCCTCGCGGGAACGCTGAAAGATGGCCAGCTGCTGGTGCAGCGCCCGTACCGCGATCCGCATCATTCCGCCTCGCTCCCCGCGCTCGTTGGCGGCGGACATCGCGCCAAGCCGGGGGAAATTTCGCTGTGTCATAACGGCGTGCTGTTTTTGGATGAGCTGCCCGAATTCAGCCGTCCGGTGTTGGAGGCGCTGCGCCAACCTTTGGAGACCGGCGAGACAACCATTGCCCGCGCCAATGCGCATGTGACGTATCCAGCGCGGTTTCAACTCGTTGCCGCGATGAACCCGTGTAAATGCGGCCATTTGGCCGATCCGAATCTGGCGTGCAGCAAGGCGCCGCGCTGCGGCCTTGATTACCAAGCGCGCCTATCGGGCCCGATTTTAGACCGGATTGAT
>JAJTHO010000045.1 GCA_021297975.1 Alphaproteobacteria bacterium | reverse complement strand
GGTGTGTGATTCGCAAATGCTACGCGCCAGTTTTTGACGCACGTGTTCGGTTATCAGGGTGATGTTACGCGTCAATGGTTCGGCCTCGGCAATTCCCTCTAAAATCGCCGGTAAATCGCGGATTGAGACCCGTTCTTTTAGCAAGGCTTGAAGAATCCGCTGCAACCCACTGACCGACATCTTATCAGGCACAACATCCGTCACCAGCTTTTTATGCTCTTCGGGTAATTGATCCAGCAGCTTTTGCGCCTCGGTATACGACAGCAATTCAGCCATATTTTCTTTAATAATTTCCGTAAGATGCGTAATAAGCACCGTGCCCGATTCCACCACGGTATAGCCCTTAAAATTCGCCTCTGTGCGTAAGGAATCGGAAATCCACATCGCGGGCAGACCGAACGTCGGCTCTACCGTTGGCTCACCGTTCAAGGTGATTTTCTCGCCTTTAGGGTCAAGAACAAGCAGCTGACCTGGGCGAATATCGCCCTCACCTGCTTTGATTTCTTTCACTTTTATCATGTATTGGTTGGGGGGAAGCTGCAAATTATCCTGAATCCGCACAGACGGCACAACATAGCCAATTTCCCCGGCCAGCTGTTTGCGCAGATTTTTTACCTGCTCCGGCAGCTTCACGCCATGGTCGCCGTTCACCAGCGGCAAGAGACCATAGCCCAGCTCTAAGCGTATCGAATCAATAGACAGCGTTTTGGAAATTGGCTCATCTGCCGCCGCCGCTGTGCCGCTGGCGGTTTTAACAGCGGTTTCCTTGGCCGCCTCCGCAGTGGCCTTAGCAACAATGTCTTTTTGCACCTTCATCAAGTAATAGGCCATGCCGCCTGTGCCGCCTGAAAAAAGCAAGAAAATCAGCGTAGGAATCCCCGGCATAAACGCCATCGCGCCCATGAGGGCAGAGGCCAGCCCCATCGCCGCCGGAAACGCCGATAACTGTTTGAAAACAGCCTTATCGGTTGAGCCGCGCACGCCGGATTTTGTAACCAGAATACCCGCCGCCGTTGAAACAATCAGCGCCGGAATCTGCGCCACAAGGCCGTCACCGATGGTCAGGAAGGTATAGGTGTGCCCGGCTTCGCGCAGCGGCATGTCCATAAACACCGTGCCGATAATGATGCCGCCGATAACGTTGATAAACGTGATTAAAAGCCCGGCAATTGCATCGCCGCGCACGAATTTTGCCGCACCGTCCATCGAGCCGAAAAAGTTTGATTCGTCTTCCAGTTCTTTACGGCGGCGTTTCGCCTCCACATCGTTAATAATGCCTGCGCCTAAATCGGCATCAATGGCCATTTGTTTGCCGGGCATGGCGTCTAAGCTAAAGCGCGCCGAGACTTCGGCAATCCGCCCCGAACCCTTGGTGATAACCATAAAGTTGATAATCAGCAGAATAATAAAAACAATAATCCCGATAACGGTGTTTCCGCCCATCAGAAAGTTGCCGAATGCCTCAATAATATGCCCGGCTGCGTCCGTGCCTTCATGGCCATGCGACAAAATAATCCGCGTTGAGGCAACGTTCAGCGCAAGACGAAAAATCGTGCTAATTAGCAAAATTGATGGAAACGCGTTAAAATCCAGCGGCTTATCAATAAACAGCGCAATCATCAAAATCAACACAGACAGCGTTAAGGAGAACGCCAAACACATATCCAAAAGCCAGGTGGGTATGGGTAACACCAGCACGGCCAACACCAGCACCAGCCCGCCCGCGAGCAGGATATCGCCGCGCAGGTATTTCTGCCAATTTATGCCGCCGGGCGTGCCAGTCGTTGCGGGGGCTGTTGCCACGTTTTTAGTACCTCACGGGGTGAGAATGGGGGGATAAGTGTGTAAAAAGGGTAAAGAACGGCGCGCTTTACTTGTTAAAAAAGCGTCTAAAGATAGCTCTAAAACCCAATCTTCTGCCGCACCAGATACACCGGCCTGTCCTTAACCTCGCTATACACCCGCGCCAGGTATTCGCCCAAAACCCCTAGGCTCACCAGCTGTATCCCGCCCAAAAACGACACCACCGCAATCAAGGACGCATAACCCGGCGTATCCACCCCATAAAGCAGTGTGCGGATAACAATAAACAAGCCATAAAACAACGACAACACAGCAATGATTGAACCGATATACGTCCAGAGTTTCAGCGGTCTTGTGCTAAAACTGGTCAGGCCGTCGAGCGCAAAAGACCAAAGCTTAGCCATCGGCCAGCTCGATTCCCCCTGCGTCCGTGCCGGGCGCATATAGGGTATCACCACCGGCTCATAGCCAATCCAGGCAAAAAGCCCCTTGTTAAACCGGCACCGCTCGCGCAGCTGCACAAAGGCATCCACAGCCTCCCGGTCAAGCAAGCAAAAATCGCTGACGTTATCGGGAATTTTAACCCGTGCCATCGCGTTGTAAATTTTATAAAACCAGCCTGCTGTGCTGCGCTTCCAATAGCTGTCGCTGTCTCGATTATCCCGGCGGGTAAGCACCACTTTCGCGCCCTCGCGCCAAGCGGCCAGCATATCCGGAATAACCTCTGGCGGGTCTTGTAAATCCACATCCATGACTAAAACTGCATCCCCGCCCGCGTTATCAAACCCGGCGAGTAACGCACATTCCTTGCCAAAATTGCGGGATAGCCGCACCACTTTAATGCGCGGATTGGTATGGGCTTTTTGCTGCAACACGCTGAAGGTTGCGTCTTTGCTGCCGTCATCGACAAACAGGTATTCAAAGGTGTGCTCGGTCTGCTCTAAAACAGGCGTCACCGCCGCAAGGAAGGCGTCGAGCGTTTCGACCTCATTATGCACCGGGATGATGACGGTTAGTTTCATCGTGTTTATCTCTTAGCCTTTATCAAATGCCCAAATTACCTATCCGTTGACACTCTGTATATCAACAAAGAGCGTCATATCGAGCAAAGCAAGGCAGAGCCTTGCGACGTCGAGATTTCTCCTTGAACCTTGAGGGAGATCCCTCCATGCGGCTGCTGGCGCAGCCTTAGTCGGGATGACGTCATCTTTGGCTCAACAATGCCTCACGCCGCGCCCGCATCCTGATGCTGCGGCACGGCAACGCCTTCATCCGTATATTGTTTCAGCTTATTACGCAGGGTACGAATAGAAATGCCCAAAATATTCGCCGCATGGGTGCGGTTGCCGAGACAGTGATCGAGCGTGTTGATAATCAGCTCGCGCTCGACTTCCTCAACCTTACGTCCCACTAGCGGTTTATCCCCTGCGGCACTCGTTGGAGACGCCGTCACAACGCCCGGAATCGCCGCCGCAATCCCCGCGCCAACACCGCCGCCGCCGGTGCTGCTATCAACCATACTCCCGGTTAGCATAATGGCATCAACTTCAATCGCGCCGCCGCTGGCGAGTAAAACCGCCCGGTGCATGGTGTTCTCTAACTCCCGCACGTTGCCGCGCCAATGGTGCGCCAAGAGCTTATCCAGCGCCTGCGGCGCAAGCGGTAACGGCTTCATGCCGTTGGCTTTGGCATACTTATCAATAAAATAATCCGCCAGCGGCGCAATATCGCCCCGCCGTTCACGCAAAGGAGGAAGCTGCAAATTAAACACATTCAGCCGGAAGTATAAATCTTCCCGGAATACGCCCTCTTTCACCGCGTCTTCCATTTTGCGGTTCGAGGTTGCGAGCACACGGATATTGATTTTAACCGGCGTGGTGCCGCCCACGCGGTCAATCTCGCGCTCTTGAATAGCGCGCAGCAGTTTGGCTTGCAGCCGGGGGTGCATCTCGGTTACTTCATCCAGCAGCAACGTGCCGCCGCTGGCTTCCTCAAATTTACCAATCCGGCGTGCGAGTGCGCCGGTAAACGCGCCCTTCTCATGACCAAAAAGTTCAGATTCAAGCAAATTCTCAGGAATCGCCGCGCAGTTCACCGAAATAAAGTTTGCCGCTGCCCGTTTCGATTTCTGGTGCAAATAGCGGGCAAACACTTCCTTACCCGTGCCCGATTCGCCGGTTATCAGGACGCTGGCGTCCGACGGGGCAATCTGGTCAGCAAGTTTCAGCACCCGCGCCGTTGCGGGATCGCGGTGCACGACCGTGTGCGCTTCCTGCGTCACGGCTTCCAGCACCGCCGCAATCAATTCAGGGTCAGGCGGCAGGGGCACATATTCCTTAGCGCCCGCCTTAATAGCCGCAACCGCCTCATCGGCGTTTGTGCCAATACCGCAGGCCACAACCGGAACATGGATACGCTCCGCCGCTAACTGCTCAATCAATTTGGCAAGCGGCTGCTTAATATCCACCATCACCAGTTCCGCGCCCTGCCCCGAACGAAGCGCGTTCATAGCCTGTTCAATATCCTGAACGTGCGCAACCTTCGCCCCGCGACTAATCGCAATGCGCCCGGCGGCGGTGATATGGCCTTCAAGAGTGCCGACGATGAGCAATCTCATTTTTTTTCTCCATTTTTACAAGGCAGGGGGTAAGGGTTAAGGGGTAAGGCATGAGGCATGAAAACACAGTCTTTTTTCTCATGCCTTGCCCCTTACCCCTGACTCCCCTCACCCCTTAAACTGCTGTTCCCGATTTAATAATCTCTGTCATGGTCACGCCGAGACGCTCATCCACGATAACCACCTCGCCGCGCGCAACCAGCCGGTTATTGACATAGATATCAATCGGCTCGCCCACCTTGCGGTCAAGTTCCACCACCGCGCCGCGACCCAATTTCAGCAACTGGTTCACCTGCATCTGTGATTGCCCCAAAACCGCCACGATTTTCACCGGGATGTCATAGACCGCCTCTAAATCCTGCGAGGTGGCAATTTTGACCTCTTCTTTGATACTCGCTGGAAATGGCTCTTCCTGCGCTGAATCAAACGGATCGAGTTTCAATTCCTGTTCCTGGTCACTCATGGTCGCTCTCCTGTTTTTGGGCTGCGCCGTGGCGTGCCAGTATTTGTTCTAGTTTAAAACGCACGCGGCTTGATAAGCGCTCTACCCCGCCCTCACCCCAATCAGCGCGAATATCGCCGGGGGCAAAGTCGCTTTGCACCGCAAAGACAATCTTGCCGCCAAATTGCTGGGCTGCGGGTGTTTTATTGATAAGGGTTTCCAGTAAAACACGGTCATCGCTCGCGCAATGAAGCGTCAGCTTTGGCGCTTCACCCGCTTGGTCAAACGCTGTACGGCACAGCTCCATGAATTGCGCGGCGGCCTGCTCTTCAGCAAAATGGGGGAAAAGCTCCTTAACCATCACACCGGCTAAATCAACCGATTGCTGAAACACCTGCTGCGGCATGTTTTCTTGCGCCGTTATCAGCTGTTCCAGCTGGGGCAAAAGACGCTGCAGCAGCTCATTCTGCTGTTTTTCCGTTGCGGCCATCGCCTCAGAGAGGCCTTTTTGATAGCCTTCTTCGAGTGCAACACTACGCGCAACGGCAAGCTCCTCTTCGGAAAAACTGGGCGAAGATAACACCTCGTCCACTATCTCGATGAGGTCTGCGTCCTCGCTATCAAAGCTCGCCATAACCATGGGTTCGCCAAGAAAAGCACTGCCGCGCGGCTTATCGAATTTTTTCTCAAAAAGAAAGCGTTGCTGGGACATTTAATACACCATCTCCTCGCCGCCTTTTTCGGAGATATTGATTTCTCCTTTGTCGGCAAGGTTTTTGGCAATTTGAATGAGATACTGCTGCGCTTCGTCCACATCTTTGATTTTGATAGGCCCCATGGATTCCATATCTTCGCGGAGGATTTTCGAGGCGCGTTCCGACATATTGCTGAAGAACAATTCGCGCAGCCCTTCCGACGCGCCTTTAAGCGCAACGCCCAGTTTTTCTTTATCTGCATTCCGCAGCACAGCCTGAATACCTGCCGGATCGAGACGGTTCATATCCTCGAAGGTGAACATCAAGGCTTTGATTTTTTCAGATGCCTCACGGTCAAGCTCTTCCATCGCCGCCATAAACCGCTGTTCGGTGTTGCGGTCAAAGCCGTTAAAGATATCCGCAATCATTTCATGGCTGTCGCGGCGCTGTGTGCGCGCCAGGTTGTTCATGAATTCGGTGCGCAGCGTGCGTTCAATATCGGACAGCACTTCTTTTTGCACCGGCTCCATTTTCAGCATCCGGGCGATAACTTCCATGGCGAATTGCTCTGGCAAAATGCCCAGCACTTTTGCCGCATGATCGGTGCGGATTTTGGACAGCACGACTGCAACAGTCTGCGGGTATTCGTTTTTAAGATAATTGGCCAAGACGACTTCGTTGACGTTGCCCAGCTTATCCCACATCGTCCGACCCGCCGGGCCCCGAATTTCTTCCATGATGCTGTTAACACGTGATGGATCAAGGATTTTAGCCAGCAGCCTTTCCGTATTGGAATAGCTCCCCACAAGGCCGCTGCCGCTGCTGAAGGCTTCAGCAAATTCAATCATCAGTTTTTCAACAACCTCGGCATTAACCTTGCCTAAGTTGGCCATAGCCTGACTGACTTCCTTAATCTCCTCATCTTCCATCATTTGGAACATGCGGGAGGAGTATTCCTCGCCCAGCGCAAGAAGCAGCATTGCTGCCTTTTCGCCGCCGCTAAGTGAACGATAATCGTCGCGTGTGCGTACTGCTGTTGTTCCTGCCATAATTATGTGTCCGCCTGCATCCAATTGCGGATGACCTGAATGGCTTCATCCGGGTGTTTATCGATAAGTTCGCCGATACGGCGCACCATGGAGGCTTTGAGCTGGCCTTCCACGCGGTCAATGTCGAGCATTTCTTCTACCGCTGAGCGTTGCACGGGCAGAGTTGATCCGTCCGGCGCCTCAAGGGCGGGCATAAGCCCAGCTGCGGCCAAAAGCTGTTCAGCGCTCTCTGCGCCCGCCGCAGACGGCGCACTTTCAACAAGGCGCTGGGTAAGCGGACGCACAATAAGCAGGATTACCAGCAGTCCCATCACCATCATAATAAGCGTCTGGGCAATTTTGATGTATTCTTCGCTGCTCATCGTATCCCAAACGTTTAGCGGCATATCCGTTGGGGCGGTATCGGCAAATTGCATGTTGAGCACTTCCACCGAATCGCCGCGATTCGCATCAAAGCCGATGGCGTTTTTAACCAGCGCTTCGATTTTATCCAGCTGTGCCTGATCGCGCGGCTGATATGTTTTTGTGCCGTCTTCGGCGGTTGTGTAGGTTCCGTCCACCAGCAAAGCAACCGATAAGCGTTTAATCTGGCCAATCTGGCTCACTTCTTTGGTTACCGTGCGGGAGATTTCATAATTAATCGTCTCTTCCTGGCGGTTTTGTGCGCGCACGTTGGCGCTGCCTTCTTGCCTGTTGGCTTCGGCTTCAGGCAGATTGTTGGCAACAGAGACATTCTGGCTTTTCTCATTCGCCGTTTCCGATTCCGTCACGTTTTGGGTTGAGCGTTCTACCTTGCTTTCTGGATCATATACTTCGCTGTCTCTGGTAACCTTATTAAAGTCCATCTCCGCGCTGATTTGTGCGCGAACGTTTCCAGGGCCCACAACACTGGCGATAAGCTCTTCCACATCTGCCTTGAGACGATTTTCCTGCGCAATGCGCATTTCATCGTTGTTCATCATGATAAAAGCCTGATCATCTTCCTGACCAGAGCCGCGTGCAATCAAATTGCCCTTATCATCAATGATGGAAATGTTTGAGACTTCCAGTTGCGGCACGGCGGCGGCAACCAAGTGTTGAATCGCAGCGATTTGTGTTTTGGATAAGCCTTTCCCGCGTAACCCGACAAAAACCGATGCCCGCGCCTTTTGTTTATCGCGGCTGAACAGCTCACGCTCAGGCATCACCAGATGCACCCGCGCGGTACGCACCGCGTCTATAGCGCTGATGGTGCGGGCGAGTTCCCCCTCCAGCGCGCGCATTTTGCTGATATTCTGCTGAAACGTTGAGGTTCCAAGGGCGTTTGTATTATCAAACAGCTCATACCCCACCGAGCCGTCCTGCGGCAGACCCAATTCCGCCATGCTGATGCGGGCTTTACCCACATTGGCTGGCGGCACCATAATCGTTGTGCCGTTTTCGGTCAGTTGATAGGGAATGTTTAATTTTGAAAGTTCGGCAACAATGCGCGTTGCGTCTTTTGTATCGAGCTTAGAATACAGCATCTGCATGCTGGCGCCCGACATACCGCCCGCCATCACGCCGAATAAAATAACCATAACAAGGGCAACCCCACCTAAAGCTGCGAGCTTTACGGGGCCTAGTTTTTTCAGTGTTTCCAGTAGTCCGCCCACGGAAATATCCTTGCGTTATATCTCCATCCTAAGAGCACAAAACTTAATGTCTGGTTAACAACGCGGAAAAAATTGCCTAGTCCGCTAATGAGTTCGTTTGTTTGGTTGTCGCAAAGCTGGCACGCCAGCGCAGAAACTCATCCACGGAAAGCTGATATTGCCTGCAAGCCTCACGCAGGCTGATAGCGCCCCATAAAACAGCGTTCACAATCTGCTGTTTGTTGCGCTTAAGCCAACGCCCAGAGACTTTCTCCGGCAACGTTAAATCGGTTACTTTAATACGCTTTGATTGCACTGCCATAGTTATGCACCTATGGAAACAGTGTAAACATAAAATCTTACTCTGCGGTTAATTTATTCGCGTTATGCGTTATTTTTATGCGCGAACAGCAAAAATTCGCGGTTTCCATCCTGCCCGGTAATCGGGCTGTCCACCACCCCGTCCAGCGTCCAGCCTGGCTGTTCGGCCAGCCAAGCAGATACAAACGCCACTACTTCCTGCTGCACCGCTGCATCGCGCACAATCCCGCCTTTGGTTATATCGGCATAGGCGGCTTCGAACTGCGGTTTTATGAGGGTAAGCAGCCACCCCCCCGGCTTTACAAAGCCCATCGGCACCGGAAGCACCGCCGTCAAACTGATAAAACTGGCATCGCAAACAAGGCCGTCTATCGGCTCTGGAATAAGCGCCGCGTCTAAATTCCGCGCGTTGGTTTTCTCTAACACCAGCACCCGCGCATCGCTGCGCAGCTTCCAATCCAGCTGGCCATACCCAACATCCACCGCATAGACGCGCCGTGCGCCTTTACTGAGCAGGACTTCGGTAAAACCGCCCGTGGACGCGCCAATATCCAGGCACACCGCGCCCTGAACCATTGGGCTAAACGCCTCAATCCCGCGCAGCAGCTTCAGCGCCCCGCGCGAAACCCAGCCGTGATCAGCCGCAACGGTCGCTTTCAGCCGCACCGATGCACCGCTTGGAACCTTAAACCCTGCTTTCGTTTGCGGGGTGTCGTTTACAAGGACAGCCCCGGCCATGATGAGGGCTTGGGCTTTGGGGAGGGTTTCTGCAAGATGGAGGTCTAGGATGGTTTGATCGAGGCGCACTAAGGAGTCCGTAATCAAAATACCCTGTTTTCTCAAGTAAAATCGAAAAAATACTTGATACGTACCACATATCATGATACACATATTTCATGGCTATTTTTTCGTTTGCCGATCAAGAAACTGAAAAAATCTGGGCGGGAAAACGGTCTGCAAAGCTGCCGGGCAATCATTTAGAGGCGCTGCGCGGAGACAGAAAGGGTCAATACAGTATTCGGATAAATAACCAATGGCGTATTTGCTTTATCTGGAAAGGTAAAGAATCGTCCGACGTACAAATTGTTGATTATCATTAGGAACCTCTATGACAGATTTATACAACCCCCACGCTGGCGATATTCTGAAAGAAGAATTTTTGCTTGAGCTCGGCCTCAGCCAGAACGCGCTGGCGCGGGCATTAGCCGTGCCCGCAAATCGTATTCACGCGATTGTTGCAGGCACACGCCGCATCACGGCCGATACGGATTTGCGCCTCTGCCGCTTTTTTAAAATGTCTGAGGGCTATTTTTTACGGCTGCAAAATGCCCATGAAACACTAGCGGCAAAGCGAAAATTAGGGGAAACACTGCAAAGTATTGTTCCCTATTCGCTCACACCACCCTCATCAATGGGGCTTAATAATAGGCTATAAGCAGTTTCGGAAACGCTATTATCAATACACTCTGCAGCAGCAAAATCCCCCACACCGGCAGATAAAACGCCGCTTTGCGCGTCTTATGCCTGAGCAGCCGCATCCCGGCGATAATCCCCACCGCCCCGCCAAAAAGCGCGAGGAGCAGCAAAACCCTCTCCGGCACACGCCCGGCCTGCGCCCTTGCTGCCCGCTTATCCGCCATCATGAGCAAAAACGCCAATGCATTAACCCCGGCCAGTAACAATAAAGCTAGTATCATGCCCGCTTGAGCCTGCGCCGCTGCATCGAGCTGGGAATCCCCATCCCTTCGCGGTATTTCGCCACCGTGCGCCGCGCAACCTCGATGCCTTCTTTCGCCAGCAACGTCACCAGCGCATCATCGGATAAAACAGACTTCGGATTTTCTCCATCTATCAAGGTCTTGATACGGTGCTGCACCGAACGAGCCGAAAACGCCCCCTCCTGCCCCACCACGTTCTTTAATCCGGCGGCAAAGAAATATTTCAGCTCAAAAACCCCGCGCGGGCTGGAAAGGAATTTCGCCGTGGTAATCCGGCTGACGGTGCTTTCGTGCACCTCAAGCTCCACCGCAATATCGCGCAGCACCATGGGCTTGAGATAACTCATCCCCTTATCAAAAAATTCCTGCTGCTGGCGCACAATTGCGCCGGTAACGCGG
>JAJTHO010000150.1 GCA_021297975.1 Alphaproteobacteria bacterium | reverse complement strand
TCGGGATTAATTTTATCGGGAACGCCGTGCAGCGCGAGGTCTAAAGACTGCGTAAACAGCTTCCACCCTGTCAGCAAAATCGCCGCCGCCAACAGTAAGCTCGTGACCGGATCAACCCAGTTCCAACCTGTGTACCAGATGATAACACCGGATACGACAACCCCGAGTGAAATCAACGCATCGCCCACCATATGCAAATACGCGCCGCGCAGATTCAAATCATCATGCTGACCTTTATGAAACTGCCACGCCGTCAGGCTGTTAATCAGCACGCCAATCGCGGCAACGATAACAACCGTCTGTCCTGGCACGGGGGCAGGGTCATTCAGCCGATGCACCGCCTGATAGCCAATAAAAATAACGGCAATCAGCAGCAACATCGCATTGCCGAGCGCGGCAAGGATGGTGCTGCTTTGGAGGCCATAGGTGTATTTCCGCGAGGGCGCCCGCCCGGATAAATATTGCGTCCACCAAGCCAGCAAAAGCCCCATCACATCGCCCAGATTATGCCCCGCATCCGCAATCAGCGCGAGGGAGTCAATCGACAGGCCAACCGCCGCCTCAATCACCACAAAGCCAAGGTTTAGCGTGAGGCCAATCTTAAACGCACGACCATAGCCCGCGCCGTGGGAGTGGTCATGGTGATGATGGCCGTGGTGGTGGGTGGGGGCGCTCATGCGCGGCTAAATATCCGCATAGCAGCGCGTCTCTTTCGCCCCGCCCGGATGCGTTACCGCGCCGAATTGCGCTGTGCCGACTGTTTGCGCATACTTCCACAGCGTGCCGCTTTGAAAGCTGCTGGTCCGCGGCTGCCAGGTCTTGCGCCGCGCGGCAAGCTCTGCATCGGTCAACACCACATCAATCAAACCCTTATCCGCATCAATGATAATCCGGTCACCGTCTTTTAACAGCCCAATAACCCCGCCCACAGCGGCTTCCGGGCCCACATGGCCGATGCAAAAGCCGCGTGTTGCACCAGAAAAACGCCCATCGGTAATCAGCGCCACCTCAGACCCCATACCCTGACCGTAAATTGCGGCGGTGGTTGCCAGCATTTCGCGCATACCGGGCCCCCCGCGAGGGCCCTCATAGCGAATAACCAACACATCACCCGCCTTGTAATCCCGCCGTTCCACGGCGGCAAAAGCGTCTTCCTCGCAATCGAAACAGCGGGCAACGCCCTCAAAGCGCAACTGCTTCATTCCTGCGGTTTTAACAATCGCGCCCTCCGTCGCGAGGTTGCCTTTCAGCACCACCACGCCCCCGGTTGGATACAGCGGGTTTGATGTGGGGCGCACCACCTCTTGCGCGGTTGGGAACACGACATCTTTCAGGTTTTCCGCCAGCGTTTTGCCGGTCACCGTCAGGCAATCACCATGCAGGTAACCGCCATCCAGTAGCGCCTTCAGCAGCACGGAAACCCCGCCCACCTCATACAAATCCTTCATCACAAAGCGCCCGGCGGGTTTCAAATCAGCGATATACGGCGTGCGGCGGAACACCTCCGCCACATCGAAAATGTCAAACACAATGCCCGCTTCGTGGGCGATGGCGGGCAGATGCAGCGCCGCGTTGGTTGAGCCGCCACTTGCCGCCACAACCGCCGCTGCGTTCTCCAGCGCTTTTCGCGTCACAATATCACGCGGGCGAATATTGCGAGCAAGCAGGTTCATCACCGCTTTGCCGCTCGCCTCTGCCAGCGCATCCCGGCTTTCATACGGCGCGGGGGCGCCGGCAGAACCAGGCAGCGCAAGGCCTATAGCCTCCGACACACAGGCCATGGTGTTGGCGGTAAACTGCCCGCCGCATGAGCCGGCCGACGGACACGCCACACACTCCAGCTGGTGTAAATCGTCCGCGCTCATGTTCCCGGCGGAATATTTCCCCACCGCTTCAAACACTTCTTGAACGGTGACTTGCTGCCCCTTAAACGTGCCCGGCAGAATCGAGCCGCCATACATAAACACCGACGGCACATTCAGGCGCAGCATCGCCATCATCAGGCCAGGTAAAGACTTATCACACCCCGCCAGCCCCACGATGGCATCATAGCAATGCCCCCGCACGGTGAGTTCCACCGAATCGGCGATAACCTCACGGCTCACGAGCGACGACTTCATCCCCTCATGCCCCATGGCGATGCCGTCGGTCACGGTAATCGTCGTGAATTCACGCGGCGTGCCGTTGGCGGCTTTCACGCCCGTTTTCACTGCCTGCGCTTGCCGCATCAGGGATATATTACACGGCGCAGCCTCGTTCCATGTCGTGACAACACCGACAAACGGCTGGGCAATTTCCGCCTCGGTCATGCCCATGGCGTGGTAATAGCTGCGGTGCGGGGCGCGTTCGGGGCCAACGGATACGTGGCGGGAGGGGAGGTTTGCTTTGTTAATCGACATGCACTCGCTCTCAAACTTAAAGGTTAAAACAGTCGCTCGTAGTCATCATGATTACAGCAGCGCAGCAGTATAAAATGGTCATCGGATTTTTTCAGCAGTAAAATTCGGTATCCTTGGGTAACGCGGATAGAATAAGCGCCGTTGCGTTTAGCGGACGGTTTAAAATGCAAGCTGGGGTGGAGAGGATTCTCTTGGAAAAGAGCAACCGCTTTAGCGATGCGGGCAATAATATCCTTAGGCCGCTTTTTAAAACTTGCTTCAAATCCAGCATCCAGCTCAAGACGCATTTAGAGAAAGGCCTTGAAGTAATTGTTTGTATCTTGTTGGTTTTCTAGATTTTTAACAATGATTGGCTCTATGCTTGTTGCGCCATCCTCCATGATTTCCCAACGAGTGTTGCGCAGTGCAGCGCAAAAATCACTGAGTTTTTGACACACTATCCGTAATTCTTGAAAAAATTCCTGATGTGCTAGCGGGATAACCGTTTCAAAAAGGGGCGCAACATGGTGATTCAGGATTTCTGCAAACGACTGTTCACGAAAAAGAAGGTACTGTTCTAAATCGTCGCGTTCGGCAGCGGTAAGCTTGTTAACGTTTTCCATCAGGCTTTTTTCCCACAGGGCGTGCTCTGAGAGCAGATGCCCTAAATAGTCCTGAAAACGTTTCAGATGCGGAATAAGCGCTAAGGATGATGCTGAAATCTCGCTTTTAATATCACGTGAAAAATCGTCGCTGAAAAACATTCTCAGCGGCAACGTTTCGGAGGGGGTGTATGCGGCAACCATAAGAAAACACTACCATGCGCCTTATTCCGGCGCAACAAATTCACATCTTTAGTCTTTGCAACGCGGCGGTGAGTTGATGCTGTTTTGCTTTTCCGGCCTCAAGGCGTTCCCTGTATTCCTGCAAAACCTCTTCCGGGGCTTTGCTGGTAAACAGCGGATCGGCCAGCTTTGCCTCTGTCTGCGTCAGTTGTTTGTCCAGCGCGTCGCGGTCTTTCTCGAGGCGCGCCCTTTCCGCGGCAAAGTCAATCTGGCCGGTCAGGTTCAAATACAGCGTGCCGCCCGAAACGGGAACCGGCACAACGCCGGTGCTGGGAATGGGCGCGGTCTTAACCGCCGATAACCGCGCGAGGCGCAGCAGCAATTCATCCTGCGCGGCGCAGAACGCGGCAAACTCCGCCGCATCGGGCGCAATGAGTGCCTCAATCTTTGCCCCGGCGGGAACGTTCAGCGCGGCGCGTACGCTGCGAATTTCTCGGATAAGGGTTATCAGCTGGTCAATCGAGCCTGTCTGCCAACTTGGCAGGGTAACGGGCTTAGGGTAACTCGCCACACACAGCGCCGGGTGCGTTGCGCCAATACCCAGATTCTCCGCCAGCTCCTCGGTAATAAATGGCATCACCGGGTGCAGCAGGCGGATGATTTTCGCCAGCACATGGCCGGTTGTGGCCTTGGTTTCCGCCGCAAGGTCGCCCTCTAAGATCGGCTTCGTAAACTCCAGATACCAATCGCAAAAATCATCCCACAGGAAATGATACAGGCCATCGGCGAGCTCATTAAATTTATAGGCATCCACCGCCTCCCGCGCGGCGCTGACGGCTAGATTAAGCCGCTGTAAAATCCACTGATTCAGCGGATGCTGAACCGCATCGCGCTTGAATTCAGGCGCTTCCGGCAAACAGCCGTTCATCTCGGCATAGCGCGCCGCGTTCCACAATTTAGTGGCGAAATTGCGCCCTGATTCCACGGTGCTCTCAGACAATTTCACATCGCGCCCCTGCGTCGCGAGGCGGCACAGCGTAAAGCGCAGCGCATCGGCGCCGTATTTATCACACAGCACTAGTGGATCAATCACATTACCCTTGGATTTTGACATCTTCGCGCCGGTTGCGTCGCGCACGAGGGCATGAATATACACATCCCGAAACGGCACATCCCCTTGGGTATACAGGCCAAACATCATCATCCGGGCAACCCAGAAAAAGATGATATCAAAGCCGGTTACGAGGGTGGAGGTGGGGTAGCGCGCCGCTACATCCGCGCTGGAGTCCGGCCAGCCCAGCGTGGAAAACGGCCACAACCCGGAAGAAAACCATGTATCCAAAACGTCCGGATCGCGGGTTAGCGGCACGCCGATTCCGGCCTCCGCCTGCGCCTCAAGCTCATCCTCAGCGACATAGATTTTCCCGTCTGGCGTGTACCACGCCGGAATCTGATGCCCCCACCAGAGCTGGCGCGAGATGCACCACGGCTCAATATTCTCAAGCCATTGGTAGTAGGTCTTCGTCCAATTCTCCGGCACAAAGCGGGTCTTACCCGAACGCACAGCCTCGAGCGCCGGAACGGCGAGCTTTGCCGCATCCACATACCATTGCTCGGTCAGGTACGGCTCAATCACCGTGCCGCTGCGATCGCCATACGGAACCATGTTGGTGATAGGCTGGGTTTTAATCAGATAGCCACGCTCAGTTAGTTCCGCGAGCGCCTTTTTCCGCGCCGCTTCACGCGACAGGCCGATAAATTCGGGCGGTACGGTATCGTTTAAGCTGCCGTCGGGATTGAGGATATTATGGAAGGGAAGCCCGTGACGTTTGCCAACCGCAAAGTCATTAAAATCATGCGCCGGGGTGATCTTCACAGCCCCGCTGCCTTTTTCCGGATCGGAGTAATCATCGGCAATAATCGGGATGACGCGCTCTGTCAGTGGCAGGCGCACGCTTTTCCCAATCAGCGCCTTATACCGCGCATCATCGGGATGCACCGCAACGGCGCTATCGCCGAACAGCGTTTCCGGGCGAGTTGTCGCCACCACAATGCCGCCAATCGTGTGGCCATCAAACAGGATGTCATCCCCAGAAACAATC
>JAJTHO010000104.1 GCA_021297975.1 Alphaproteobacteria bacterium | reverse complement strand
GCCCGTGCGGGCGCAGAAGGCGCAGCGGTCAACCTGATTACCCCAGCCGACGGCATTAAATGGCGTGCCATTCAACGCCTGATGAACCCGGATGCAAAGCCAGAGCCGTTTACCGGCGGTGGTGAGCGTCCGCGCAGTGGCCGTCCCGGCGGTCGTCCTGGTGGTCGTCCGCAAGGCGGTTCGCCGCGTCGCGGCTCAGGCGGCGGCGGTTACGCTGGTGGCGGTGAAGGCGGACAGCCGCGTCGCAGACCTAGCGGCGGCGGTTATGCCGGCGCGAGCGCCGATGGCGAACGCAGTGGCGGCGGTGATCGTCCGCAACAGCGCCCACGTCGTCCCGGTGCGCCCAGCGGCGGATTCCGTGCCGGTGCAAACGCGGGCAGTGCGCCTGCGGGTGCGAACAAAGGCGCGCCGCGTCGTCGCTTTGCCTCGTAATACGTAAGGCTCGAAAGAGCACACCTACAACGCATAAAACCCCTGCATGGCTCAGCTGTGCAGGGGTTTTTCTTATGCCTCATGCCTAACCCCTTACCCCTACCCAAAAGGACACCCGGCCATGCCGCCCACCCCTCCTTCCTCCCCGCTGGCCTCTATCATCATCAGCGGTATCACCAGCCGCATCCTCGGCGCACAGCGCTTCACCCCCGCCCGCATCCCTGGGCTGCAACTTTGGCTGGATGCAGACGACGACAGCACCATAACGCAGGACAGCTACACGCTTGAAGTCACCCAATGGCGCGATAAAAGCAGCAACGCCCGCGTCTTCACGCCCGCCAGCACGGATAGATACAGCCGCTCCGTCGATTTCAACACGGGCAGCCGCCGGGTGATAAAAACCTCAAAATCCGCCACCTCCGGCTTTGCATCAAACAGCTTCGACATCGCAACGCTGTTCGGCGCGAACGGGCGGGACATCACGATTTTCACCTGCGCCTCAAGCTATGACCAGGGCGGGGTAGGGTCGGGCGCAACATCCTCCGGCGTCACGCTGCAAATGATTCCGGCGGCGGGCAACAGCATCGAAATCCGTCACTCCCGCGCGGCGGGTGTTTATAACCAGCGCATCCTCACCGCATCGGATTCCGCCAACACCGCAAGCAACGCCAGCATCACCGGCGACATCGCGATTGTAACATCCCAGCGAAACGGCACCGTCATCAACAGCTGGTTTAATGGTCAGCAGGTCATCACAAACGGCGCAAACGCCGGAACCGCCGTTGTAACCGGCAGCACGCCGCTGCTGGTTAATTGCGCAACCGTGGGCGGCGGCGGCGGGCTGAGCGGCGATATGCGGGAAATCCTCATCTACAACCGCGTGCTCAGCGCCGCAGAGCGCACAAAAATCGAAAATTACCTAGCCGATAAATGGATTCCGGGAGTTTAATATCATGGCAACACGCGACGCAAACGGCCTGATTCAGCGCCCCGCCAAACCGGCACAGACCAGCACGCTGAATCTTTACACCATCTACGGCCAGTCCAATTCAACCGGCACAAACAGCACCACCCCGTTCACAACGATGGACGCAACCTTCGGCGCGATTACCATGCTGGGGCGTGACGGCAGTCGTCGGCGCGACGGAACCGCCTCATGGATAGACCAAGTCAACCCCCCGGCGCTGGTGGATTTCACGCTGCTGCCCGACAGCGAATGCCAAGCCCCCTTTGCGGTCGATATCCGCGAGCACGCGGCGTTTCGCGCCCTGATGCTGGTAAACCAGCGGCAGTTAGAACTCACCGGCCAGCGCCACCGCGCCGTTGTCTCCTGTCATGGCCACACCGCCTATCCCACCTCGCAACTGGTAAAGGGCACGAACGCCTACGCAAACCTGATTTCCGCTGTCACGAAGATGCGAAACTACGCGCAGGCAAACAGCCTGACGCCGGTCTATCGCGGGACGCTATGGGTGCACGGCGAGGCAGATTTCGCGGCAACGGGCAGCGGCTATAAAGCAACCCTAAAAACCCTCCGCGATGATCTCAACACCGATATCAAAGCGGTAACCGGCCAAGCGCAAAACATCCCGCTGTTCATCACCCAGCAAAGCAACTTCTCCAACTATTCCCATTCCATCGGCACAATTTCCTATCCCGTGCTCGATCAGCTGCAAGCGCATATCGATTACCCCGGCGAGGTTATTCTATGCACCCCCATGTACCCCGGCGAGAATATCAGCACCGCCAATCCCCATTACGCCGGGCATCAAACGGCGCGCTGGGCGCACGGCATCGGCAACGCGATGAGCCGCGTGGTGGTTGACGGCGCAACCTGGAATCCCCTGCGCCCGAAAACGATAACGCGCAATGGCAATCTGGTTGACATCGAATTTTGGGTTCCAACCGGCTCGCTCGTGCTCGATACCGTTTATGCGGCCAACACAGCGGACGGCTTTTTCGGCTTTGATTTCCGCCAGACCGGCGGCACAACAACCCTCACCGGCGTGAGTTTGCTTAACCCCACCACGCTCCGCTTCACGCTCTCCGCCGCGCCAAATGGCACAACGCCGCGCATCCGCGCCGGGCGGAATAGCTCAGCCGCGATTGCCCTTTCCGGGGTGCGCACCGGGGCGCGCACAAACCTGCGCGATTCCGCCAGTGATACCCCGTGGCAGTGTAACTGGTGTGTGCATTTTGATATTGATGTGCCGTGAGGCTGACCGCACAACAAAATGCGTCATCGAGGCCGAAGCGCAGCGTAGTGGAGGGATCTCCTTGTCGATAAAAGGAGATATCTCGACTGCGCACGGCGCTGCCGTGCTGCGCTCGATATGACGCCTTCTTTTTGATTGGTAAAGAGTTGGTGATTCCTGCACGCTGAAAGCGGCAAAAGAGTATTGTTTTGCGCCCCGTCCTCGATTATGGTGCCCTCCTTCCCGCGCGGAGAGGTGCTGGAGTGGTTGATCAGGCTAGTCTCGAAAACTAGTATACCCGCAAGGGTATCGAGGGTTCAAATCCCTCTCTCTCCGCCATAATAGAACGGTACTATTCTCTTAAAGGGATTTGAACCCTCGATACACCATAAAGTCGGGTTCATGCTTGCCGCCCCTTCGCGCAGCGAATTGGGCGCAAGCAGGCAAATTCTCGCGCTTGTTATCGAGTGTAATTAACTTAACAGTCGTTGCTAGAATATTTTTTCCGTGTAAAAATTAGGCAGATGAAAAACACAACAAATCGACGCAGCAGTTAAAGCAGAATCAGAATGAAACAATGGCAAAACCCTAAATGGAACTTTCCGGCTAAAGCCTATTTGGGATGTGGCTTATTATTGCTTATCGCAGCCGCACCATTGCCTTATGGATTCTATACCTTCTTGAAAATTACGGTCTGTGGGTTTTCTGCAGTACTCTCATATAAAAACTTCAACGCTACAGATAACAATTCAATCTGGGCGTTTTTTTTCTTATTCATAGCAATTTTATTTAATCCGTTTGTCGCTATTCACATGCCAAAAGAGATATGGGTAGTGGTTGATATAATCTTAGGATTACTTTTTCTATTTCTTGCACATAAGGTAAGAACAGCTTGAATCAGGGGTGCGATTATGAGTGAGTCTTTGAAGGATTTAAGCGCAATAGCTTTCATATTACTGTTAGGTATAGCTCATATATGTGCTGGATATGCAGGTATAGATTACCACTTTGGAAGTGTTTGGGCATTTATAGCAATTTTTCTGGCTTTAGTTTTAAGATTTACTCTGCCAGTAACTATTGGTGCCTTCTTTGGTGCGATGGATGTCTGGGATTGGCATTGGGCTTTCGCTGCATTTTTTACTGCACCTGGCTTGGTACTAATTATACCCGGCGTTCTAGCCGAT
The DNA here is from genome assembly GCA_021297975.1 of Alphaproteobacteria bacterium. GTDB lineage: Bacteria > Pseudomonadota > Alphaproteobacteria > JAJTHO01 > JAJTHO01 > JAJTHO01. Next base: position 2,034 of record JAJTHO010000104.1, on the reverse strand, counting down.
TTAATTTTTTCCAAAAAATAGAGAACATTTACCTTCTCTTAGCTCCCTGAAAAGACTTTCAGGATATCAGGAGCAGTGCGCAACCTATTGTAGAACAGCACAATCTTCTTAGGAGTATTTGAATCATCTTACGCTCTCATTATTTAACTAGCCATTCCTATAGACTTCCCTCCCCCAGCACTGCATTATTAAAATCGGTATTGAGGCAATCACCATGGCCAAAAAACGCAAACCCCCCGCTGCCCCATCAGCGCCCAAAAAACAAACCCGCACCGAGCGCGGCGCGGCGGCGATTGATGCCCTCTGCGCTTTAGCGCGACAATACAGCATTAAAGAAACCCCTGAGAGCTTGAAGGCAATGATTGAGGAAGGGCGGCGCTGATGCTGGTTGTTGATGCATCGGCGGTTTTGGGATTCGTATTTAATGATGATGACAGTGCGTATGCCGAGATGCTCAAGACATACATGCGACATAATCCTGTTGTGGCGCGAGATTTTTTTCGTATTGAAGCTAATAATGTCATTCGCAAACAAGAGCGGCGTGGCCGTTATGCTGGCGAAGTAGCCGAACTTTTTATTCATGAAATGATGTCGCTCAATATTCTGTATAGGCGTATCACACGAAGCTGGTTTAGTGAGGATGCACTCTACAATTTACAGCGTGAATATGACTTAACAGCATATGATGCGCTGTATTTAATGTTGGCGCTTTATCTTAAAATGCCCTTGGCAACGCTGGATGTTAAGTTGAAGGCCGCCGCCATAAAAACAAACCTCTTCTGGCCGGGAACACCCTAACATGTACGGCTTCTGGCTTCCCAAACCCCTTCGCGCAGCGAATCGGGCGCGAGCAGGCAAGCAATTAGCTCTCTTTTTTAATTACAACGCCATTCCTCTAGACTTCCCACCCCCAGCACTGCATTATCCAATGCAGTATTGAGGCAATCACCATGGCCAAAAAACGCAAACCCCCCGCTGCCCCATCAGCGCCCAAAAAACAAACCCGCACCGAGCGCGGCGCGGCGGCGATTGCCGATATTATGCGTCTAGCGGATACCATAAAGTTTACAGCTCAACCTGAGGGTTTGGCCTCTCTTCGAGAAGAGGGGCGGCGATAAATGCTGGTCGTTGATGTATCGGCGGTCTTTGGTTTTATCTTCGCCGATGAGCGCAGCGACTATGCAATGGCCTTGGCAGAGTACATGCAGACAAGCCCCGTGATGGCACCAGATTTTTTTTTGATTGAAGCCAATAACATATTTCAAATCAAAGAAAGGCGCCAGCTGTATAAGCAATCTGACATTAACGATATGCAAGATAGATTGCTGAGAATGAACATACTCTATCGCCGGGCAACACGTCTGTGGTTTCAGGCGCGTGCGCTGCTGGAATTACAGCGCCTGTATGGTCTTACGAGTTATGATGCGCTGTATCTGTTGCTGGCGCAGCACTATCAAATACCCCTTGCAACGCAGGATAAAAAGCTGCGTCTTGCGGCAGAGCGCGAAAACCTCTTCTGGCCGGGAACAGCCTAACATGTTCGGCTTCTGGCTTCCCAAACCCCTGCGCCGCAGCCTCTACCGCGTACTCGTGCGCCCCACCAAACAAGGCGAGTTCCTCGTGTTTCCCTTCGCCTACCATCGCGGCGGGAAGGGCTATGTCGTATCCCGAACGCTTTTGAAAGAACTCGACGCGCCCTACTGGGGGCATGGCGACACGGCGGCGCTGGTCTTGAGCTGTGCGCTGCTGCTGGCGGCGTTTCTGCTGCCTATGCTGATGCTGGGCTTGCCCGTCGTCATCGCGGCGTGGCTGGCGTATTCATGGCGGCGGTATCAGGCGCGGCTCGCAGGCATTCTGCCGCGGGCGCGGTTTGGCGGTCTGCTGCTCACCCGGGCGCGGTATCAGCTGGAGCTGGCGAGTCTTCTCGACCGCCGCACGCTCGGGCTTGGCCTCGGCTGTACGATTGCCGGGGCAGGGCTGCTCGGTATCCTCACCCTCATTGCGCTGCAAGAGGGCGCCCATATCGGCGCGGGC
>JAJTHO010000193.1 GCA_021297975.1 Alphaproteobacteria bacterium | reverse complement strand
TACACTTCATAGCCTTTCGATGCGGCAAAAAGCAGAAGAACAGCACAGAAAACGACGGATAGTTTACGGAGCAGCATGGCGCAGCGCCTCCAACAGTTCAGATTCAGCCTTTGATTTTGGCAAGGGGGTAGCCGGTTTTAGGCTTTGCGTAGGTGCAACATTACTAGTTGCGGATGCGCGTGACTTATGCAGTGCTTCTTCAATACGGGTGCAGGTTTGCTCGGCACGCTTTCTAAGAATATCGAGATCATCCGCAGTGGCAAGGGCACGGTTTTGTGCGGCTTGGAGTATGCTTTGTTCTTTAGCTGTGACGCTCTTTAATTCCTCAATCGCCAGCGCCGCATCGGTTGTAGCGCGGACGAATTGTAACGATAGCGCCTCTAGGTCTGTTTTCAGGCGAGAAAGCGCCTCAACCTTCTTCAACCAACGCGGCACGGCAATAAACAATCCTGCAAGAAGCAGCAACAAAACACTATCAAGAATAAGCTGCGCCATATCAGGTTACCTTAATCAAGCGTTGGTCAACTTTAATGGCAATCTTCTGATTGCGCTGTCCCATTTTCCCCGCAAACAGCGGCACATCACCGCATCGAATATCCACAGAACTATCAGGGGTTGTGATAAATTCGAGGCGCGTTCCCGGTTTCCAATGCAGAACATCATTCAGCGGGATAACAGATTCGCCAAGCACCGCATGAATGTCCACATCCGTCATCCACAGTTCGGACGCTAAGTGATTCTCCCAAATCGAATCGCGGCCGAATTTTTCCCCCATGAACATTTGCAGCAAGATTTCCCGCACGGGTTCCAACGTTGCATAGGGCAGACAAAATTCCATTTTGCCGCCGCGATCCTCCATATCTATGCGCAGCTTCACCAGCACCGCGGCGTTAGCCGGGCGGGCAATGGCGGCAAAGCGCGGGTTTGTCTCCAAGCGTTCAAAATGGAAGGTTACGGGTGAAACGGGATCAAACGCGGTTGAAACATCGTTCATCATCAGATTAATCATGCGCTCAATCAGGTTGCGCTCAATGGTGGTGAAGGGACGCCCCTCAACCCGCATGGTGGTGCCGCCGCGCCGTCCGCCCAGTAGCACATCGACAACGGAATAGATGAGGGCGCTGTCAACCGTGAGCAAGCCATAGTTATCCCATTCTTCGGCCTTATACACCGCAAGCAGTGCGGGCAGCGGTATGGAATTCAGGTAATCACCAAAACGAATGGAAGTGATATTATCAAGGGAGACTTCGACGTTATCAGAGGTGAAGTTTCGTAATGATGTAGAGAGCATGCGAACGAGACGGTCAAACACCACCTCCAGCATCGGCAAACGTTCATACGACACCATGCTGCTGTTAACAATCGCATGAATGCCGGACATGCCGCCAGAACCGCTGCCATCATCAAAGCCCAGCAGGCTATCAATCTCATTTTGATTCAGGATGCGGCCGGTATCGGTATCAAATAAGTCATCACCGCTGCCTTCGGGCATACCCATTGCCGCTGCCATATCATCAGCGCCGCTATCGTCGCCCCCAGCAGCAGCTGCCCATTCGGCAGCCATAGCTTCTTGTTCGGTGCTGTCTATTTCTGCCATAGTGCGCCTATTGCATCAGCATTTCCGCAAACAACACGTCGTTAACCCGTGCGGGAGTTGCGGCGACGTTGACGCGGTGTAACAGCTCTTCACGAAGGCGGTATAGACCTTCAGACCCTTGTATATCTTCCACTTTTAATTCGCGTAAATACACCTGCAGATTATCAACAACGCGCGGCAGGACGCCTTCGATAATTTTTTGGTCTTCTGCTTTATCCAGCTCTAGGCTGATTTTTATTTTAAGGTAAGTTGAGCCTTTGCGCCCGGTGGAGGCAAGATTGACGACAATATCGGGCAGAGTATAAAATACGGCGCCTGCGGCTTCTGCATGTTTGCCGTCTTTGCCGCCCTTAGCCGCTTTTTCGCTCTTGTCCCCGCCTTTTTTGCCTTCATCTTTGGCAGCAGCATCGTGTTTTTCTTCGCCGTTGACATCTTCGCCTTCAATGGGCGGCTTTTTATCAAACACACCGGCAACAAATGCCCCGCCGCCACCCAAAAGGAGCAGCAAAGGAATACCGGCAATAAGAGCGAGCTTTTTCTTGTTCATAAAAACCTTTGTGGTGCGGATGTATTAAGAAAAAGTGTACTCTCTAAAACTAAATTAAGCGTTAAAACGGTTTGGCCTGTTGGGTTTGGCATGTGTTTTGCAGCGGCTGTTGCATGTACTCGCCATCCTACATTGCTATTTCACACATGACCGCGCTTCGGCGTGAGATGTCGGTTACCGCGAACAACCTCGCGAACATGAACACGCCCAGCTATAAAACCGAAAAGCCGCTGTTTACGGAATATTCCCTGCCCCAGCCTGATCAAAAAGACGTTTCCTATGTACAGGATTTCGGGCTAGTGCGGGATTTACAAGTTGGTACTCTATCCCAAACCGGAAATCCGCTTGATATCGCCATCAATGGCCCAGGCTATTTTGTTGTCGAGACGCCGAATGGCAATCGCTACACCCGTGCGGGCTTATTCTCTCTTGCGCCGAACGGTGATATTGTAAACCGTGAAGGTTTTCCGCTGATGGATGATAGAGGCCGGCAATTTAATATCCCGCAAGGCGCTAAAAATATCTCGATTAGTAATGACGGTGTTATTTCCGCGGATGCGCTCAATTTAGGAAAGATTCAATTGGTCGAATTCAGAGACGAGCGCGCCTTAAAAAAATTACCCGATGGTCTTTATGAAACAAATCAAGATCCTGTGCGCCTTCGGGAGTTTGAAGTGCGGCAGGGTATGGTTGAAGGC
>JAJTHO010000119.1 GCA_021297975.1 Alphaproteobacteria bacterium | reverse complement strand
GCGGTTGTTATTATATCTTTTCTTGCGCCGCTGCTGGGTGCAAATTTTGCCTTTTTGCGGGCGCTGCGCGTGTTGCGGCTGTTGCGGTCATACCGCTTACAACAACGGCTGCGTGAAGATTTTGTCTATTTTCGGCAAAATGAAGACATCATCATGAGCGCAACAAACCTGTTCATTTTCATCTTTATCATGACCGAATTGGTTTTCGTAACCCAAGTGACAGACAATCCAGACGTCACCAATTTTCTAGACGCCATGTATTTCACCATAGCCGCACTCACTACTACCGGCTTTGGCGATGTAACCTTGCAAGGCGATGTCGGGCGGGCGCTTTCGATTATCATCATGATTTTTGGCGTATCGCTTTTTTTGCGGCTGGTGCAGACGATGTTTCGCCCATCAAAAATCCGCTTTGTTTGCGATGCGTGTGGGCTATTTTTGCATGAGAGCGACGCGGTGCATTGCAAGCATTGCGGTAAGGTTTTGAATATTCCTTCAGATGGAGATGTCTGAATTGAAACGCGCGCCTTGCATTTTTCGCGCGCGTGCTTAATGATTCGCGCAACATAAATAAAAAAGAGGCAGCATGTTGGAAAACCGTGTGCGACTATTACAGGCTGTGTGCCTGGTTTTTTTGTTCTTCTGGACAGCAACACCCGCCTCTGCCGCACCGCTCCAACAAGGTTTCGCCGATTTAGTTGAACGGCTGCAACCAAGTGTTGTGAATATCTCAACCACACAAACAGTTCAGCAAGCGCGCATCCGCCCGCAAGATTTGCCGCAATTGCCGCCCGGATCCCCCTTTGAAGAATTCTTTCGCCAGTATTATGAGCAAGGCCTCGGCAACAGCGCCCCGCGCAAGGCAACATCCCTTGGCTCTGGCTTTATTATTGATGAAACCGGTCTGATTGTAACCAATAACCATGTTATTGACGGCGCAGACATCATAACCGTGACACTTGCCGATAAAACCCCTTTCAAGGCAACAGTGGTGGGGCGCGACAGTAAAACGGATTTGGCGCTGCTGCGCATTAAGCCGGGCAATAAAAAACTTAGCGCCGCACGGTGGGGCGATTCGGAATATGCGCGGGTAGGGGATTGGATTTTGGCCATCGGCAATCCGTTTGGCTTAGGCGGTAGCGTGACGCAGGGGATTATTTCCGCCCGCGCTCGCGATATTAACGCTGGGCCTTATGATGATTTCATTCAGGTTGATGCGGCGATTAATCGCGGCAATTCCGGCGGGCCCTTGTTCAATATGGAAGGCGAAGTTATCGGCATTAACACCGCAATTTATTCGCCCACCGGCGGCAATGTGGGAATTGGCTTTGCCATGCCGTCCGTTATGGCGCGCACGGTAATTGAACAGCTGGAAAAAAAGGGTAAGGTTCGGCGCGGCTGGTTGGGTGTTAAGATTCAGCCCGTTACCGAAGAAATGATGGATAGCCTCGGTTTAGATGCGCCGCGCGGCGCGCTGGTTGCGGAAGTAACCCCGGATAGTCCGGCAGAGGCGGCTGGTCTTAAAGACGGGGATGTCATCATCAATTTCGGCGGCCAGCCCATTGATAAACTGCGCACCTTGCCGCGTGCGGTGGCGGAAACGCCTGTTGGAAAAAAGGCCAATGTGGTTGTGCTGCGTGAGGGCGCTGAGAAAACGTTCATTGTAACGGTGGGCGAATTACCCGAAGAGCCGCAAGAGGAAAACACAAAAAAGGCAACGAAAGAAAATCCCAGTGATGATGGCGCATCCGCCGCAGTGTTGGGTATGCGCTTGCAACCGCTTGATACGGCGCTGCGCAAGCAGTGGTCAATTCCCAGCGATGTTGCGGGTCTTGTTGTAACCAGCCTCGTGCAAGGCTCTGAAGCTGCATCAAAAGGCATTCGAGCGGGTAATGTTTTAACCGCAGTTGCGTCCACAAGCCTGAAAAGCACAGAGCAGCTGCGTGAGGCGCTAGCCAAAGCGCGCAAAGATGGCCGCAAGAGTGTCTTGTTGCGTGTTTATGCGGGCGAAGCCGGTAGCAGATTTATTGCGCTTCGTTTGCAAACGGATACCGCGGAATGAGCGTGACATGGAAGGCTCGCTGGCAAACCATTCAAGACATTGCGCTCGGCGTCTCGCCCTTTCGCTCGTTACAGAATCAGTGGCTTAAAGAGCAGGCCTGGCCGGAATGGCAGCGTGTGCTCGATATTGGCTCAAAGCCTGCGGCGATGAAGGTCTTGGTTCCGTTTGGCGAGGGCGTTGTTACCTTTAGCAACGCCGATGAGGGCGAAACAGATACGGTGACGCTCGATATAACCAAGCCGCTGCCCGATGGTTTTAAGCCCTATCAGGCAATCTTCTGCCTGAATGTTTTAGAGCATGTGTTTGATACAGCAGCGGCGCTGCGCTTTTTTAAGGCGGCGCTTGTGCCGGGCGGCGTGCTTATTCTGATTACGCCGTATCTTTATCCGTATCATCAAGCCCCAAAGGATTTTTACCGTTTCACCGCTGATTGGTATGCAGAACTTGCGGTGCAAGAGCGTTGGCGGATTGATGGCGGCGGGGCGCTGTCGCAGGGGTTTTGGTCGGATTGGGTTGGCTTTGCCGTATCCTATGCACTGCTCCGGCGCTGGGGTCGGCGCGGGCGGCCAATGCTTGCGGCGCTATATGGTCTTGCGGCGGTGCTGGATGCGGGGATGAGTCTGCTGCGGCGCGGACGGGGTTGTACGGTGCGGAATCCGCTGGGGTATGCGTATCGGTTTACGGTGCTGGCTTAAAATCATTGCTGTCGTGAAGCATACCATTTTTTATATACCTCAAGACCCATTTGTTGAGTATCATTTGAAACGAGCATTGTGTCGCCTGCATTTATTGCATATTGTCCTTTGTAAACGGCACAGTCCTTGAATCTGCAATATGAACGTTCATCTAGGGCGAGGACAATCTCGCTCTTCGCAACTATATCGTCGTCTAGATTTAAAATAATGATAATATTTTCATTATATTGAGCTATCAGCGCAGCCGCAACCATATCAGCAATTTCGGTTTATATTGCTTCGGGTATTTCTGTGTTCACCTGCAGTTGAAAATCACCATCTTGGTGCACGATTGAATTGTCGCTCATACAAAGTTCCTCAATACATTGTATGAGCAGAAAGTTAAAAACTCATAACCCAATCTGCTGACGCACATTCTCAATAGTATTTTGTGCAATATTTTCAGCGGCCTGCTGGCCGTTTTTAAGATGCACGCTGAGCTGCGCCGGGTCTGTTAACAGCCGCGCCATCTCTTCCCGAATCGGCGCAAGGTGCGCAACAAGCGCCTCGGTCAGGTCTTTTTTAAAGGCGCTAAAGGTCTGCCCGGCATACTGCGCAACCGCCTCAGCCAGCGTCACACCCGTTATCGCGGCATAGATTTGCAGCAAATTCGCGGCCTCCGGCCTGCCTTCCAGCGCCGCCACTGTCTCCGGCAAGGGCAGCGGGTCGGTCTTTGCCTTTTGGATTTTTAGGCGCAGGGCGTCGTTATCGTCTTTAAGATTAATCCGGCTGTAGTCCGATTCATCGGATTTGCTCATTTTTTTTGTGCCGTCGCGCAGGCTCATGATGCGCGCTGCGGCAGCGGGGATGAGCGGCTCCGGCAGGATAAACGTCTCGCTGTTATAATGGCGGTTAAATGCCCCGGCAATGTCCCGCGCCAGCTCTAAATGCTGCTTCTGGTCTTCGCCCACCGGCACGTGCGTTGCCCGGTACAGCAAAATATCGGCGGCCATCAAAACGGGATAGCTGTATAGCCCCAACACGGCGTTATCTTTCGCCTTGCCCGCTTTTTCCTTAAATTGCGTCATGCGGTTCAGCCAGCCCAGCGGCGTGTGGCAGCTCAGTATCCACGCGAGTTCGGCATGCGCAGCCACGCGGCTTTGCACATAAATCGGGCTTTTATCGGGGTTTATTCCGCTGGCGATAAAGGCGGCGGCGACTTCTAAAACCGCTTGGCGCAATGCCGCGGGGTCTTGCGGCACGGTAATCGCATGAAGGTCAACAATACAAAACAAGCACGGGTGCTGCGCCTGAAGCGCAACCCATTGCCGCACAGCCCCCAGATAGTTGCCAAGGTGGAGATTGCCGGTGGGCTGGATACCTGAAAAAACAAGAGACATGCTTTGTCGTAAGCCGGGAACGATGCGGCGTAAATAGCTTTTCGCTGCTGGTTTCTGCCAAAATTCTGTCGAAGATAGTTGAGGGGCGGTTAAAGGCCACGAACCTTAAAAACCATCAGATAAAAAATAACCATCACCGCTGGAAAGGCCAGCGCACCTAGTAGAATCCACCAACGATGCAATTGCCAATACTGTTCGGGTATCGGCTGCTGTGTCTCAAGCGCAACCTTGGCCATATCGCGCATCTTGATTTGCATCCATACAACAGGCAACCAGCAGATACCGGCAAAAAAATACAGCACCAACGCGCCCATAATCCAAAAATCAGAAAACGCGTAACCGCCCATACGAACAAGTGCTATTCCACTAATCAACTGAACGATGACTGCTGGAGTGGTAAAGAGCCAATCAGCAATCACAACATGCCGTGCCGCAAAATACATACCCGCAATATCTTTGCGCCAATTGGCCATAAAAAAGAAAAAAGCACTGCCAATACCTGTGCCGAACAGTATAGTGGAACTAACAATATGAATCCATTTAAGCAGCAGATAGTCCATACGATGAAGGTGATACCAAAAGGCACGATCGCATGAAAGCAGAATTAAAACCCGGTGATGTTTGGTATGTGTATGATGGTGAATGCCCGTTGTGCCGATTTGCCGCGCAGGGACTGCGTATTAAACAGACCGTGGGACAATTACACTTGATTGACGCACGCACTGCTAAAGACCACCCGGTTTTAGCCGAAATTGCACTGCGTCGCCTTGATCTGGATGCGGGTACCGTGCTCAAATTTCAGGAGCGATTTTACCACGGCGCTGATGCGTTGCATATGATGGCGCTGCTTGGAAGTGAACACAACTGGTTCAACCGTTTGAATGCGCTGCTGTTCCGCTCACGAACACTCGCAGCTATTTTTTACCCGATGTTGCGAGCAGCACGAAACGCCCTACTCGTCATCAGAGGCGCACCAAAAATACACAACGTTCGCTTGCCAAACGATAAGCCCATTTTTCAAAGCGTGCTGGGGCAGAGCTGGGAGACATTGCCGCCCCTAATGCAGCAGCACTATGCCGTGCGCCCCTACAGCCAAGACCGCGTCACCGTTGAGGGCACGATGGATGTTCACCAGTCGCGGCTGGTTGGCCTGCTGGCGCGGTTGACGGGGATGCTGATACCTTATGCCGGAAAGGACATCCCCATTCGCGTTGTTTTTCACAGCAGCGAGGATTCCGAAGCGTTTCATTTTCAGCGCACGCTATCGTTCCCCGGCAAAGCCCCCATCACTTTCAACTCGCATATGGAATCCATCGGCGGCAGTGAGATGGTTGAGTTTATGCGTTTTGGCGTGGGCTGGAAATTAGCTTATGAATGGACGGGCGAGAAAATGATACTGCATCATCGCGGCTATGTCTGGCGCGTTTTTGGCTGGATGCTGCCCGTGCCATTATCTTTGATAATGGGGAAGGGGTATGCCGAAGAAATTCCCGTTTCCGCAACGGATTTCCGCATGTGGACACACACCCTGCACCCGCTGTTTGGTAAAATGTTTGGCTATGGCGGCACTTTTAAAATCACAGAAATAGTATGCAGCAACGCGTCTTAATCCTTGGTGGCTATGGCAATTTTGGCAAGCGCATTGCGGCTGCGCTGGTACGAGACGGCATCCCGGTGATAATTGCGGGGCGCAGCGGCGAGAAAGCCGCAGCCTTTGCGCGTAGCCTCCCTTCCGGATTAGCAGAAAGTGCCTGTTTTGATGTTCGACTCGAGCTGAAGGCGAATCTTGCCGCCCTAAAGCCGCTGCTCGTTATCAATACCTGCGGCCCTTTCCAAAACAGCGATTATTCGGTTGCCGAGGCCTGCATCGACGCCGGTATCCATTATAGTGATTTAGCCGATGGGCGCGATTTTGTCGGCGGCATCACGGCGCTGGATGCGCGCGCGAAAGCGGCGAACGTTAGCATCGTATCGGGCGCGAGTACCGTTCCCGCGCTGTCCTCCGCTGTTATCGAACAGTTTAGGAGCGAATTTTCCCGGATTGAGCGTCTTACTTTCGGCATCAGCCCCGGGCAGAAAGCCGAACGCGGCCTAGCCACGACCCAAGGCATCATGAGTTATGTTGGCAAAAAACTTAAACCGTTTCCGGGCACGCGGGCAAAAGTTTACGGTTGGCAGGATATATACAGACAAACTTATCCAGAACTTGGCAAACGCTGGATGGCCAATTGCGACATTCCCGATTTGGATATCCTGCCCGAACAGTATGGCATCACGTCTATTCGCTTTTCCGCCGGTCTGGAACTCGGGTTCTTGCATCTTGGTTTGTGGGGTTTATCGTGGCTGGTGCGCTGGGGCATGCCGCTGAATTTGCAAAAAATGGCGCGGCCGCTGCTGCGTATCAGCAACCTGTTTGATGTCTTTGGTTCGGCAGATGGCGGGATGCATGTTGTGATGGAGGGAAAAGACGCAGCGGGAAAGAGTCACCGCCGCAGCTGGTTTATCATCGCCCGGGAGGGCTCTGGCCCCCATATCCCCACAACACCAGCAATAGTCTTAGCCAAAAAACTGCTTAGGGGCG